>JAZSKT010000104.1:0-5292 GCA_045534995.1 Candidatus Fimenecus sp. | reverse complement strand
CTTGATGTAAGAGTTGCGTCAAGTTCAAGGTCACCGATGATGTTACGAAGAGTAGTTGCTGTAAGATTTTCAATAGCCATCATAGGACGCTCAACACCGTATGTGTAGAGTTTAGGGTCGATAATTCGATAGAACACAACTGTGTCAATTGACATTGTTACGTTATCTTTTGTGATAACAGGCTGTGGTGGAAAGTCCACAACAGCTTCCTTAAGGCTAACTCTTTTAGCTACTCTGTCAATAATCGGGATTTTAACATGAAGACCTGTGTCCCAAGTTGAATGGTATGCACCAAGTCTTTCAATAACGAAGGCATTTGCCTGAGGTACAATGCGTACATTTGCTACGATAATTGCTATAACGATAGCGACAAGAATGATTGGGATAATTAAGAATTCCATAAACTTTCTCCTTTTTTATAATTTTTTTATTACAAGGGTTGTTCCGTTAACACCCTTGATAATTACTGTTTCACCTTTAGGGATTGTGACCCCATCCTGGCTTGTTGCTCGCCAATAAACGTCGCCTACAAGTATTCTGCCTGTAATTGCGTTTGTATCTTCTGTGACGATTGCTGTTTTACCTAAAAGTTTTTCGTTTTGGTCAACATCATCTACTGACTTTTTAATATGTTTTTTGTAGATTTTTCGTGCTATTACCATAAATACGGCACTTAATACCACAAAAATTGCAATTTGCCACAAAAGGCTGTCAATAACAAAGGTCAGTAGGCAAGTGATAATTGCCGCAGGGACAAACCAGATAGAAACTAATGCAGTTGTAAGCAATTCAACAATCAAAAAGAAAACTCCAACTGCAAGCCAAGCTATCCAAGGATTTGCTACAAGATATTCCATACCATCTCTCCTTTATTTAAGTATATTAGTCATTAGTATTGAGTTCTCTGGCAAATACAATGAGCATAGGTGTTGCTGCTTTTGTCATAGTCATACCGCCAAGGTAGATGTCAGTACTGGCCACTTCCCAGCCGTGTTTTGCCATTTCATTCATTTTAGCTTCTGCTTCGCTAAGTTTTACTTCTAAAATTTTATATTCTTTTTGCATATCAAATTCCCCTTACTTTATAATGTACTTATATATTGCATCATAAATACAGTCCTCAAAACTTTCGGCAGCACCATAGTCCGCACGTAAAAGACCTTTACCACCACCGCCACTTATTGCGTGAATATGAGTTTTACCGGTAATATCGTCAATAACAACAGTAAGAGTCAGACGATTTTCTGCTCTTATATAATGCTTTTCATAAACCTGAACAATTACCATTGTGTCGTTGCCTGTGTCTGTTATATATTCGTCAATAAGTTCAACTTTTATGGAATTGTTGATAATGGTGTCAGTGAGAAGTTTTGCAACTTCCTTTGGAGATATTGATACATATAAATTGGTCATTTTACATCACTCCATCAAGTTCCATAAATGCTTTCTGTGCCGAATCCCTCATTCTTGTGGAAAGAATGGCAAGCACCATTGCTCTTAAGGCAGTTCGAAGCTTTGTTCTCGAAATATCGTCACGGAATGTAACGTTTTTAATGTGCACTTCTATGGCATCATCGAGTTCAGTTGTGTCATAAACTGCAGTTTGCTCACATTCATAAATTATACTGCACAAAACATTAAATAATTCTCTGTCAGGCAAAATATCGTCTGACCGGTCCTCAACGGAACCGTTAATGTAACTCATAAGAAAGGCAATTTGTTCAAGTTGCATTGAACCACGCATCATATTGATAAGAATAATACGCATAACCTGTTCTTCGCCATAGCGTTTTTCTGTGGGATTTTTTACCCAACCGCGTTTTATCCAATTCTGAATTGTAGAAGTTTCAAGTCCTGTTAACTCCCTGACCTGTGCAAGAGTAAGACCTTTTGTAACAGTTAACAGGGGAGCAATCAGAGAGAAACAATCTTCTGATGCAACATTATTAAACTGCAGGGTTGTTCCCGGTATGTATTCCAATTTACTCCACCTCCTTTATGTGATGTTTTGATTATATCACGGGTTCACGTGACTGTCAATAGGGTTTTTGTGATTTTTTTAAAAATAAAAACAACGGACAAGAAAAACTTATCCGTTGTTGAGAATTACTCACCTATAAGAGTTTTAACGTTCTTTTCCATAAGGTCGAAGAAGTTATTAACGATTTCTTTATCTTTATCATTACCGCGAACACACATTGAAAGAGTGATAACATTCTTGTATGTTGTTGCTGTAAGAAGCACAAAAGGTTTGTATTTAACGGCGCCTGACATAAATGCATCAGTTGGCTCGTTGCCGGAAAGCGCAAAATGTTTTCCGTTAAGAACACCGATATTACTCATTGCCATGTATGGATTTGAATAACCGATTTTAATAATTTCTTCACTTGCAGCGTGTGGAAGAATACTGTAACCGAAATTCAGAAGCGGAAGACCGTAAAGCCCCATAAATTTATCTTTTTTGAATCGGTTTGAACTTCTTACAACATATTGAACTGTTTCAAAAATATCTCTTCCTCGCTGAGGAATTGCACATTGCATCCATGCAGTATGGTTTGTAAAGCCTTTATCATCAACGTTGTCCATATGACGGCGAAGGTCAATGGCACTTGAAATCATCAGCTGGTCACTTTCAGGGAAACCTGCCAATTCGTAAACACTGTAAAAATATGCTGTAAGGAGCATTTCATTTATTGTAGCACCAAGCTCCTTACCTTTTGTCTTAAGCTTTGCGAGAGTATCTTCGCTGAATTTTCGTCTTGCAATAAAGGATTTATCACGGATGTTGTCAGATGTAAGGGGGAATTTGTGGTCGTCACGAGCATTGATGTTTTTGAAGAGTCTTTTTGCAACACCGGATTCGGTCTGTGAGAACCCTGAATAAACATCAGTATATGAACGAGAGCCTGTTCTGAATTCAACAGGACTTATACCCTTATCAACATAGTTGGTGTAATTTTCACAGAATGCCTGTAAGAAATATTTAAGGTCACCACCATCCATACACATATGATTTTCGACCATACAAATTGTGCTTTTGCCATCCTTTATGAAAAGAGCAATTTTCATCTGAATATGGCTGTCAGGTGCGATGTACTGTGTAAGAAACTCTTCAACGGCTTCTTCTACATTTTCAGGATATGCCACAGTTAAAACATCATCAATGTCATAGGGCATAACTTCCCAATGTGTGCTGATTTTTTTATCAACAAACTTTGAGCGAAGTACAGGTACTTTTTCAAAAGCACAGATAATAACAGTTTTTAATGCATCAATATCAGGGACAAAGTCATAATTCAGTTCAACGTGAACCATACGGTCGTTAAAGTCGCGAAAAAGATAATGCATTTTATCCCACAATTCAGCGTTTAACTTGCGTTCCATTATTCCTCAGCCTCCTGTTTATACATAAAATATTTTGCATTACTTGCAACAATTGACAATGCAATAATCAAATCTACTGCAACACCAAGGAAAATAAGTGGCCAACCTGCATTCCATGTAATAACATTGTAACCTGCAAGGACAATATATAGCATTGTAAATATAACAGGTATATAAACAAACAATGAAATTGTACGGAACTTCTGTTTTGCCGCAAATGCGAAAATAAGGTCAGCAATAAATCCCGCTAAAATGCCCATTATAATTATAGGCCAGCTTGCAATAGGCTGTACCATCATAAGAACAAAAAGGAAAACAAAGATGGTAAAAAGCATTACACATCCCGCAATAAGAACTCTCGCAAGAGGATGTAAAAATCTATGCCAATGATAAAGTCTTTTAATAAGGAAACTTGTATAGAAAATTATCATTGAGAAAATTCCGCCAATGATAATAAGCCATGTTTTTGACCATGCGCCTGTTGCTTTGCTGACAGCAAAGTAAGCAACGAAAGTGGCAATGAAGAAAAGAACACCGCCGATAGTAAAGATAATTCTTAAAAGACTTGCTCTTGCTTTTTTCTTTTCTTCCTTTTCGTAAAGGTAATAGTTCTTTTCAATGTCAGGATACTCATCTGCCATGAGGTCTGCAAGAACCTTTTCGTCACGGAGACCGGCAGCAGTAACCTGATTTGCTCTTTCGGTCATTTCGTCAAGAAGCTTTTTCTTGTATTTATATGATAATTGAGAATCCTTTATGTTTTTACAGGAATCTTCTATGTATTCAATGAAATTTCTCAAAGGAAACACCTCCAAAATTATTTCAATGTAATTATAACAGAGAGCCGATTTCTATTCAATAGTTGTAATTGTAAAATTTTTGTATATAAATAGACAGACCGTCGGTTTTTCCGACGGTCAAATAAACTATGAGATTAATTATTTATCTTCTTTATCCTTCTTCTTTGTTTTTGAGAAGATTTTGTTAAGAAGAGTTGTAATACCAATAAGCACACCCATAACGATGATGATGCCGAGCATACCCATACCCATATAGTAGAGATTGTCAACAAATGCCATTGGATTGAATTCGATGTTTGAAGCCATAATTGAAATAAACATATTCTGTAACATTTAATACACTCTCCTTACATAAAGAAATTGAGGATAAGACCACCTGCGATAACAGATGCAATCTGACCTGAAACGTTTACGCCGATTGAATGCATAAGAAGGAAGTTCTGTGGGTCTTCCTTAAGTCCCATTTTATGAACAATACGTCCTGACATTGGGAATGCAGAAATACCAGCTGCACCAATCATTGGGTTTATCTTCTTGCCCTTTGGTAAGAAGATGTTGAGAATCTTTGCAAACATAACGCCACCTGCTGTATCGAATACGAATGCAAAAAGACCGAGAGCAAGGATGAGAAGTGTATCAGGAGCAAGGAAAGAAGCAAAGTGCATCCTTGTAGCAATTGTGATACCAAGGAAGATTGTAATAAGGTTTGCAAGAACCTTCTGTGCTGTTTCTGAAAGAGAATTAAGCACACCACACTCACGGATAAGGTTACCGAACATAAGGAAACCAACGAGTGAAACTGATGCAGGAGCAACAAGACCTGCAACGATTGTGATTATGATTGGGAAGAGAATTCTTGTAATCTTCTTAACCTCTGTCTGAGTGTATGGCATACGAATCATACGCTCTTTTTTAGTTGTGAGAAGCTTGATTACAGGAGGCTGAATAATAGGAACAAGTGCCATATATGAATACGCAGCAACCATGATTGCACCCAAGTATTCAGAATTGAGCTTGTTAGCAACAACGATTGATGTAGGACCGTCAGCAGCACCGATAATTGCAATTGAAGCTGCATCGTTGATTGGGAAGAACATTGATGCCATAC
>JAZSKT010000237.1:0-5440 GCA_045534995.1 Candidatus Fimenecus sp. | reverse complement strand
TGAAGAAACGGTTTATCAGGATATTGCTTTTGGTCCGACTAATATGGGACTTTCTAAAACTCAAATTGACGTGAGAGTAAGAAACGCAGCGAGATATGTCGGAATTCCTGACGAAATGCTTTCGAAATCACCATTTGACTTGTCCGGTGGTGAAAAAAGACGAGTAGCTATTGCAGGCGTAATCTCAATGGAGCCTGAAATTCTCATTCTTGACGAGCCTACAAGTGGACTTGACCCTATGGGTAGAGAGCAGATTCTTGGTCTAATTAAAAATTATCGTGAGCAGACAGGAAAAACAGTCATAATCGTATCTCACAGCATGGATGATGTGGCAAGATTTGCTACAAAAGTAATTGTAATGAACAGTTCGAAGGTGGAAATGTCAGGTACTGTTGATGAGGTGTTTGAAAAGTCATCACGACTTCGTGAAATCGGACTTTCCGTACCGCAAATAACTGAAATTTTTATAAAACTTCGAGAAAAAGGTTATCACGTAAGTGAAAAAGTATATACGGTTGAACAAGGTTACCTTGAACTCAAAAAGCTTTTTGAGGGGAGTGTGACCAATGATTAAAGATATTACAATCGGTCAGTATTTTCCTTTTAATTCGGTAGTCCACCGTCTTGACCCACGAACAAAGCTTTTATTCACCGTTGTTTTCATAATAATGGTGTTTGTATCAAATAATTTTGTTTCACTTTTCTTTAACTTATTTTTGTCAGCAGTTATAATCGGGCTTTCAAAAATTCCTGTTAAAACAGTCATAAAAGGATTAAGACCGATTTTGCTGGTGGTTATTATAACCTCTGTTTTACAGATTGCTTATGTTAAAACAGGTATCGTTTTGATTGATGTGTGGAAGATAAAAATAACAAGCGGAGGAATTCTTACAGCCGTATTTATGGCACTTCGTATCTCACTTCTCATTGTAATGAGTACAATGCTCACTTACACAACATCTCCAACATCACTTACAAACGGACTTGACAGAATGTTTGCACCATTCAAGAAAATCGGTATTGATTTCCATACGGTGACAATGATAATGACTATTGCACTCCGATTTATTCCAACCCTTATTGAAGAAGTTGATAAGATTATGAGTGCACAGAAAAGCCGTGGTGCTGCTTTTGACCAGGGCAATCTTATGAAAAGAGCAAAAGCACTTATTCCATTGTTCATTCCGTTGCTGTTTAACTCAATCAGACGAGCTTATGAGTTAGCAAATGCAATGACTTGTCGTTGCTATAACGGTGGCATTGGAAAAACTACTATGAATGCACTTAAATTCTCAATGCGAGATTATATGTCACTTATAGTAATGGCATTTTTAATCGCAGGAGTGGTTGTGCTTAATATTTTCTGTGGTGAATATAATGCGGAATTTACTTTTAACCTTGCGATATAACGGTACTGCTTTTCACGGTTGGCAAATTCAACCAAATGCAGTTACTGTTCAGCAGGAATTATGCAATGTCTATGACAAATTACTCGGAAATGATGATAATATAATAGGATGCAGCCGTACTGACGCAGGTGTTCATGCCAATATGTTCTGTTGTAATTTGAGAACAGAGTGTGGTGTGCCGGCTGAAAAAATTCCTGATGCTCTCAATTTTTATCTTCCACCTGAAATTTCAGTTTATGGGTGCAGAGAAGTTGATTATGATTTTCACGCAAGATACGATTGTAAGGGTAAAGAATATGTCTATTTGATATATAATGGTAAATACAGAAATCCTTTTTATGAGAATAAAGCATTGTTTTATCCTTATGAATTGGACGCAGAAATGCTTAATAAAGAAGCAAAAGATTTTATCGGTACTCACAATTTTTCTGCATTTTGTAGTGCAGGAACGGAAATTCAGGATAAAGTCCGTGAGATTTATGATTGTACCGTTGCAAGAAACGGTGACTTAATTGAAGTTCGTGTCAGCGGAAACGGATTCCTTTATAATATGGTGCGAATTATTGTGGGAACGCTCCTTGATATTCAGCGAGGAAAAATTCAAAAGGGAAGTATTCTCGATATTATTAACAGTCTTGACCGTGAAAAAGCAGGAGTTACTGCTGAAGGTTGTGGATTATATCTTAATAAAGTGTTTTATAAATAAAATTTTGATGGGTGGTGATTTCGGTGGAAGTCAGGAATAAAAAACCTGTAAAAAAACCAATAAAACAGAAAAAAAGAAGACAAAAGAAACCTCTTACAATAAGTGTTAAAAATGCGAAATCCTTGAAACTTATTGCTATAATTCTTGTTGTGCTTTTGCTTGTAATTCTTGCTGCAGCACAATTTGGTGGCGTTACTTTTTCAACAATCAGCGATAATATCCGTACAGTTGTTGCGGGTCTTGGCTCGGGTGAGGGGTATCCATACAGAATGAACGGAATCGAAATAAGTGATGCTGGAATTACTAATTCTGACTTGATTCTTGTTTATGATGATACTGTTAAAGTTCTTGATTCTACTGCAAAAGAACTCTCGAACTCACCGCATAGTTATGACCACCCTGTGTTGAGTAGTAATAGTGGTAGGGCGTTGATTTATGACGTGGGTGATAAATTCTTCCGTGTTCAGTCGAAGACGAGAATCCTTTATGAAAAAGAATTAGATTATATGATTCTGACAGGTGCTATGGGTAAAGATGGAAGCGTAGCAATTGCGTCAAGAACAAAAGATGCACAGAGTATGCTTACCGTATACAATGCTAAGGCAGAAGAAGTTTTTGTATGGAAATGTGCAAAGGAAAACATTATCTCCTGTGATGTGTCGGATAACGGTAAACTGTTCGCCGTAACTGTTCTTGGAGTGGAAAATGGTTCTGTTTATTCAAAGGTTTATATTTTTAATAAAAGAGATACAGAGCCGAAAGCTTCATTCGAATATCCTGACAGTGCAGTATCTTCTGTTCAGTTTTTATCTAATGAAACTGTTTTTGTGTTTGGTAATAACATTTGCGAGGTAATAAAAGGGGATAAAGTCAACGAAAAGATAGATGTTTCTGTAAATACACCTTTTAAACTGTATATTTCCGATAACAACACGGCAGTTCTTGTTCTTTCAAAATACTCAAGTACAACACAAAAAATTATAAAAGTTTACGATAAATCAGGTTCTGAACTTTTCACACAAGAAATAGACGGACTTGTCAAATCTGTTTCAACAGACGGAAAATACGTAAGTATTCTCACTGATGAAAATGTACAGATTTATGACAGAAGAGGCAAAGAGGTCGGTTCGTCAAGTGTTAATTCTGATGCTGAAAAAGTTATGATTTCAGGACGCAATACATACGTTTATTCAGTGGATAAAATTGATAAATTATCTTCTGTTGGCGATAATAAAGACTAATTTATGAGGTGAAAAAATGAGCATAATTTTGGATGTTATTTTATTAGTCGTCTTTGTTGCATTTGTTTATACAGCAGCAAAAAAAGGCTTTATGCTTTCCTTACTCGAACTTGTTGCGGTAATTGTTGCCTTGGCATTATCCTATCAATTCAGCCCTGTTGTAGCTCAGGCTGCGTATGATGGTTTTGTAGAGGAAAGCTTAATAGAAACAGTAGAGACAAAAATCGATGAAACCATTGATATTTCAACTTCTGCAACACAAATAGAAATAATTTTTGAGTCAATACCCGATTTTATAACATCTGTCGCATCATCAGTTGGTGTTGATATGGAAGAAATAAAGACAAAAATATCATCAGAAAAGCTTTCTTCGGAAAATCTTGCAACAGAACTTGTTGAGAAAGTGGCGCAACCAATTGTTATAGGTGCATTAACCGTGGTTTGTTTCTTACTGTTGATGTTCATCTTACTTATTGTCCTTAAATGGTTAGCAAAAATATTGGCAAAAATGTTTAAACTTCCGATTATCGGCAAGCTCAACAAAGCCCTTGGTGGTGTGTTAGGTGCTTGTAAAGGACTTATTGTAGTTGTCCTTGTCTGCACAATTCTTGATGTTATTTTCTCTGGTGGAGAAAATGAAATTGCTGATGCAGTAAATAATTCGTATATAGTAGACTTTTTGGATAATGTTAATCCTTTTTCGTTAAAGTTTTAAAGAAATATTCTGATATAAGGAGTAAATTGTTATGAGTGAAGAAAAGAAAACGTTAAAAGAAAATTTAAGTGAAATATTCAGCGGTTGTTTGACTATTCCAAATTTAATTTCAGTAATCAGAATATTGTTGATTCCCGTAATTGCAGTTCTTTATTATAGGGGATACATTTGGTGGACAGTATTTGTAATCTTTATTTCAGGCTTATCAGATGCTGTGGATGGAAAAATTGCACGAAAATTCAATCAAGTGTCAAATCTTGGTAAATTGCTTGACCCTGTTGCCGATAAACTTACAATATTTGCTCTTGCAATTGTACTTTTCCTTAAATTCAAAGAGGCAGAGAGTGAATCAATGCAGGCATTTGCATGGGTATTCTTGCTCTTTATTGCAAAAGACATTATTATGATTTTAGGAAGTATTGTACTTATCGCACTTGGAACTCGTCCTGTTGCTGCAGAAATCTGGGGTAAGCTTGCAACATTTGCATTTTATGCTGTAATGGTTGTAATTATTGGCTTCGGTCCTGAAATTGGTGCAATCAGTATGTACTATCCGCAATATACAATTCCTGAAGCATTGATGTTTGTGCTTGTTATAATAGCAGTTGTGTTGACGTTTATTGCATTTTTCAGCTATTTACCAAGCGCACTTAAGCAGATAAAGGAAAACTCAAAGAAAAATTAAGGTGAGAAGATGCCGTCAAAAACCATATTTGGTTTAGTTCTTTTCACCTTGGAAAAAGAGGACACGCAATGAACAAAAATATGATTTGCAGTAAATGCAAACAAAGACCTGCCGTAATCTTTATTACAAAGATGGAAGGCGATAAGACGACAAACGAGGGTTTGTGCATCAAATGTGCTATGGAGATGAATATCGGTCCCATTAAGCAGATGATGGATAATATGGGTATAACAGAAGACCAGCTTGACGATATGAACGAGCAAATGGAACAGATGATGGAAAGTATGGGTGACGATTTCCAACTTGGCGGTGCCTCAACATTTCCATTTATGCAGAATATGGGTATGATGCCTATGGATGTTCCTGAAGAAAATATTAAAGACCTTAACGGCAACCCAAAAACTGATAAGAAGGGCAAGAAAAAACAGGGAACAAAGAATGATAAGAGAAAAATGCTTTCTCTTTACTGTACTGACTTAACCGCCCGTGCAAGAGACGGTAAACTTGACCGAATTATCGGCAGAGATACGGAAATTGCAAGAACTGTTCAGATTCTTTGCAGAAGAACAAAGAATAATCCTTGTCTTATCGGTGAACCCGGTGTCGGTAAAACAGCTATTGCATAAGGACTTGCACACAGAATTGCCGAGGGTAATGTTCCTGCAAAGCTTGTTGATAAAGAAA
>JAZSKT010000005.1:0-5421 GCA_045534995.1 Candidatus Fimenecus sp. | reverse complement strand
GAGGTCAGCATAAGCTGTGCTGCCGAATCACGAATCTGTTCTGTTTGTGGTGAATCTCATTGTAATCATATTCCAGGCAGAAAATAATACGGTGAATACTGTCACAAGACACTTACAGACATCAAGGATGCTTATGAGTGGTCATTTGTGGCTGTTCCTGCACAAAGACAGGCAGGTGTCACCAAATCATTTAAAAAGGAGAAATCAATGGAAAATATTTTAAAGTCCATAAGGGAAGAAAAAAGTCTTACTCTGAGTGAAAAAGACCTTAAAAAACTTTCTGACTATATGGATTTATTGAAAGAAAAAAGTCTTGACGGTGAAAAATACCGTGAAACACTTATGACAAGTGCAAAGAAAAATTTTGCTCTTGCATTACCGTCACTCCAGAGCGAATGTGTTGATGATATTCTTAAAAATCTTTCATCAGAAACACTTGAAACTCTTTGCACTTCACTGGAAAAACAGGCAAAAAAGGTTCTTCCGCCTGTAAGTCAACTTTATATGGAAGAAAAAACAAACGATAGCTCAAATAATGAGTTCAAATTTTAAGGAGGATATAAAACATGGCAAATTTTGAAACAATTAAACTCGACAAAGGACTTTACAACACAAGAAAAGGCTTTCTTTCAGAACTTGAAAGAATTGACCCAAGCGAAAATTACAAAGGTACTTCTCTTGAGGGCCTCGATGCTTTTGAAAGACAGTTAAAGCGTTTTGACATTAAACTTAAAGGTGCAGGCAGTTCAACAGTTGACAAATTCTTTGCAACAACTGACTCTGCTGTGCTTTTCCCTGAATATGTGTCAAGAGCAGTCCGTCAGGGTATTGAGGAAGGTAAGCACCTTGACTCAATTATCGCAACAAAGACAAATATTGAAGGTCTTGATTACAGAACAATCACATCAATTCCTACTGCTGACGAAAAGGAACTTAAGGAAGTAGCTGAAGGTGCCCAGATTCCTGAAACAGTAGTTCACACACAGGAAAATCTCGTAACACTTAAAAAGCGTGGCAGAATGCTTGTAGCATCTTACGAAGCAATCCGTTTTCAGCGTCTTGACCTTTTCACAGTTACACTTCGTCAGATTGGTGCATATATTGCTCGTTCACAGTTCAAGGATGCAGTTGATGTACTCATAAACGGTGACGGTAACAACAATCCTGCCCAGGAAATCTCACCTGCAAGTGCAGGTTCAATCTCTTATGAAGATTTAATCTCACTCTGGAACAGTTTTTCACCTTATGAAATGAACACACTTATTGCATCTCCTGACGTGACAGCAAAGCTTCTCTGTATGCCAGAATTCCGTGATGCTCCCGCAGGTCTTAACTTCCACGGCAACGGCTCAATGATTACACCTCTCGGTGCAAAGCTTATCAAGTCAACAGATATTGATGGAGCTCTTGTTGCTCTTGATAAGAACTATGCTCTTGAAATGGTTACTGCAGGTGGTGTTATGACAGACTTTGACCGTCTTATTGACCGTCAGCTTGAACGTGCTGCAATCACACAGATTTCAGGTTTTGCAAAAATCTTTGCTGATTCTGCAAAGGTTATGAATGTTTAATCGGGTGATACTATGATAAATGTCTGGTCAGTTTCTCAACTTCTTGAGGACACAGGCGTACTCACCGAGGATGAAGTCAAAAAGGCTATGCCCTTTTGTCTTTCTGCCTGTGCAAATCTTTCCAAAAGACTAAAAGATATAAAATTTGAAGATGAACCTGCAGTAATCACCGCTTGTGCAGGACTTGCACTTTATAATTACAGTCTTTTACAAGGCAGCTCTGCAGAGGATTTTTCTTCATTCAAAGCAGGTGATGTCACTATCAGCCGAAGTCCGTCTGCCGTTTTTGAAAGTGCAGTAAAATTCAGGGACGAGTCAATGCTTCAGGCAACAAATTATTTAACTGATGTGGATTTTGTGTTTAAGGCGGTGGAAGTATGAACATTACTAAAATGCTTAACGCCTACGGTAACACCATCTATATCTCAGGACCTGATAATTGGCAAACTCCTTTGTTTAATGCCTTTATTCAACCTTTGAGATATAAAAACAAACTGTATCAACAAGGCAGTTTTACCCCTATTGGCATAAACAGTAATAATGTTTATCTTTACATCGGTCCTGCCGACCACGACCTTACAAAGTTGGACAAGGCTTACAGGATTCACGACAGCGACAAAAACACTTATATGATTGACCGTTCAGAAAAAATCGTAGTTAAAAGCGAAACTGTTTATATCTGGGCGGTTATAAGAAAGACAACGGAGGTATAATATGACAATAAATGGTACACTTGCCGAATCAACTGTTGCTACTCTCACAGCCCAGTCTCAGTTCAACGATATAATCTTTGTTGTGGCATATGAAAGTGATATTAAACCTACACCCATAAACAAACCTATTGTTGCTTTATCTGTCAACGGTTGTGAAATCGGCGAAAAACTTACCAAAACCCTTGAAACAGGTGAAATAGTTGAAACCAACAACAGAAATATGGAAACTACACTGAGTGCAGATATATATCTTCCATATTCTATGGGTGGCAGTGCAGGACATAAAATTTTTGACCGACTCGCCACGTATTTTCTTTTCACCAAGAACAAGGATATTATAAAAATTTCATGTGACGAAGCTGAATACAACAGTTCTTGTGAAGCAATTGTATTACACATACGCATCGTTTTTAACAATATCATTTCCGCATAAAAAAAGCCCACCTCGGTTTCCCGGGGTGGGCAATTTTTATAACAAATTAATCTGCGTTTTCTTCTTCGATTTTATCAACAATTGCCTGTGGAATTGCTTCACCATGTTTAACGAAGATGATGCAAAGGATACTGAGGATAAACATAATCGGGCTATATACGAAGAGTGAAAGGTATGAACCCGAGAACATACGAACAATACCGTAAACGATTGGAGATGCAATCTGTGCTGAGAATGTTGCTGTGTAGTAGTAGCCTGTGAATGTACCAACCTTATCAATACCGCCGATTTCAAGAACGAGTGGCAATGTATTAACTGTGATAAGCATATTTGCAAAACCACCGAAAATAAGAGCAAGCCAGATAACAGCCATACTGCCTGTTACAACATAGAGAAGGAACACAGCCATAAATACTACAAGACCGATAAGAATTGTCTTTTTACGACCGAGCTTTTTACCCATTTTACCTGCAGGAATAGCAGCAACAGCAGAACAAACTGCAAAGAGTGTTGTCATAATTGTTGCTTCACTTGTTGTCTTGCCAAGAACTTCAGCAGCAAAAAGTGCGAAGAATGTTGTAATAGCGTTTGTACCGCAGAAAAGGAAGAACAAACCGCCAAGCATAAAGATAAGACTCTTTCTTTCGCCCTTTGAAAGCTTGTCTGCTTTTCTTGCTGCCTTTTCAGCCTTTTTAGCAGCCTTTTCGTCTGCATACTGATTTTTTGCAGCAGTTTCTTCAAGGCTTGAAGGCTCGTGAACACACAAACGAACAACAAGCATACCGATAACCATAACGATTGCACCAAGAAGGAACACATATGGGAAGCTTGTGAACTGTTCGTTACTTGCATCAACTGCAGTACCTGTAACTGCTGTATAAATTGCAACAACGATTGTACCTGCAACCATACCGATAACTGAACCTACACCACCCATAAGATTGATGATAGCGTTACCCTCTGAACGAAGTGCAGGAGGAGTAAGAGCAGGCATAAGTGCAACTGCAGGAGCACGCCAGAGTGACATTGAGAATACGAAAAGAATAATGCAAATCATTGTTGCAGGAAGAGATGCTTTAATTGCAACCCAAGGAATAAGTGCAAAAAGAATTGCAGAAACAGGAGCACCGTAAACAATGAAAGGACGACGCTTACCAATTTTTGAACGGCAACGGTCAGAAAGTTTACCGAATGTTGGCTGGAAAATAACACCGAAGATGTTATCGAATGTCATGATAATACCGATAAACAACGGAACAAGTGTAATTCCGCCACCTGCAACGTTAACGTCCTGACCCTGTGTTTCAGCAAATTTTGCAAGAATAGGGAATGCCTCGTTAAGTTTTGCACTAAGGTTTGTTATCCACTCTGATTCTGTAAGCAATCTGTTAAGAATCTTTGTAATGTATGGGTCATAAATTGCCCACGCGATTGATGATGCGAGGAAAGCGAAACCTGTAAGTATGGTGTGCCATGTATGAAGCTTACCGTTTTTCTCGCAAAAAAGTTCATTTTTACTCATATAGTTTTCCTCCTGTATTTTTCAATAAAATACATATTGTATTATACTATATTTTTTTCAAAAGATAAATACCTAAAAGCACTAAAATGAAAATATTTTTTTGTATACTGTGTCAAAAAAAGGCAGAAGTAACTAACACTTCTGCCCATTTTTATGTTTACCATTTGTTTTCAACGTATTCGCAGAATGAACGGAGATTTTCTATCTTGATTTTCATTCCGTCGTCAAGAATTACCGTTCCGTTCCACACACCATTCACCTGATGACAATGTGTCCCTGCTACACCAACACTAAACTGGGACTCATAGTCAAAGTAAGGAGTCATAGTCATATTAAATCTTCCGTCTTCGGAAATAATCTTCCATTCTTCCATATATCTGCCTTTAGGAAATTTTTCAACATCAACAGCACCTATTTTATGAGCCTTTCCGTCCCAGAAAATGCAGGTTTCTGTTGCATAACTCTCGTCACCGATTGCCCATGTAATCTCAAATCCGAAAATGTGCTTTTCGCCGTTTTCGTCATAAACATACTGTGAGCCATTTCCCCAATACCACACAAGTTTGTATGGAGTATTTACACGTCCCCAGTCCATATAGCAGAATGTGTCTTCCTTTGAAAATTCATAAATCTCATCACCATATCTATATGTTCCGCTTACAGGCATACAGTTCTGCTTTGTTGTCATAAAGTATCTGGTTGGATTGTCCTTAAACGGAAGTACAGTTGTGATATTTTCAAGTCCCGGCATAATATCCATATGGAAATTGCACTCCACCATTTTACCGTTGCAAGGTGCTTTAAACCAAAGAGTTCTGTATGTTTCGTGAGTGTCAAACTCCACCTGTGCTTGTCTTACATTTGCTCTGAAATAGTTAGGTACATCACCTTTTGGCGGAAGAATATATTTACTTTCCTTTCCCACATACATATAATTTGCCTCTGCAATTACACGTTGATTCACAAGGTCAACAAGTTTAGCACACACATATCCTCCTATTGAAATATTGGCAAAACTTAACTCAACAATAAAGTTATCATTACGGATAATGTAAAAATCCCATTCTTTTTTACGCCAATTGGGTGAAGAAAGGCTTCTGTCATATGTAAAAACATTTCGTCTTGCCCAACCCTTTGCAAGAAGTGTTCCATCCTTGTCAAGAAGCGGTGTTTCTTCAGTAT
>JAZSKT010000230.1:0-2407 GCA_045534995.1 Candidatus Fimenecus sp. | reverse complement strand
AAAAATATTTTTAATACAAAATTTTTATACAAACGAAAATTATAGAAATCAAGGCTACGGAAAGAAAATAGTTGAAAAATTACTAAAACTTTCAAAGAATGAAGATGTTTATCTTGTTTCCAAGGAACACAATTTAGAATTTTATAAAAAATGCGGTTTTGAAATCGTAAAAGAAATATATGATTACAAAGGATAGTTTAAAATGTTTTTTGAAATTAGTGAAAGAGTAAAAGACCTTTCAGCAACAGCTCTCAAAAAGGCGGAAACAGTTTTTGGAAGAATTGACGAGTTAACTGAATATAATCAACAAAAGGTTCTTTCCGCTTTCATAAGAAACAGAGTTGACGAAACAGATTTTAACACCACAACGGGATATGGTTATTCTGATAAGGGCAGAGAAAAACTTGATATACTTACAGCCGATATTTTTGGTGCAGAAAGTGCCATTATCCGTTCAGGTGCTCTTTCAAGCGGTACTCATACACTTGCAGTTTGTCTTTACGGAATTTTGCGTCCGGGAGATGTGATGCTTTGCGTTACAGGCACACCGTATGATACTCTCCACTCAACAATCGGGTTGGGGGGCAAAAATATGGGTGACGGCACGCTTGCTGATTTTGGTGTGCATTATGCTCAGGTTGATATGACAGAAAATGACGAACTTGATTATGATGCGATTGAAGAAAGTGCAAGTGATAAGGATGTCAGAATGGTTTATATTCAGCGTTCACGCGGATATTCACTTCGCCATACTGTGTCAATCGAAGAAATAAAAAAAGTTTGTGCAATTGTACATAGAGTGAACAAAAGAGCAATCGTTATGGTTGATAACTGCTATGGAGAATTTACGGAAAAGCTTGAACCAACCGAAGTTGGTGCTGATTTAATGGCAGGTTCACTCATAAAAAATGCAGGTGGTGGCATTGCGGCAAGTGGTGGTTATATAGCAGGTCGTAAAAACTTGGTTGAACTTTGCGGATACCGTCTTACAACTCCTGGTCTCGGTACAGAATTAGGTGCAACATTGGGACAAAACAGAAGTCTTTTTATGGGGCTTTTCCATGCGCCTCACGTGGTTGGTGAGGCACTTAAAACTGCAGTTTTTGCCGCATCTGTCTATACAGAATTAGGGTTTAAGGTTACTCCTACTGTGGAAGAAGACCGTCACGATATTATTCAGGCAATTTGTCTTGAAAATTCAGAAAACCTTATTGCCTTCTGTCAGGGGCTTCAGAAAGGCGCTCCTGTTGATTCTTATGTAACGCCTGAACCATGGGATATGCCCGGATATGACAGTCAGGTTATTATGTCAGCAGGTGCGTTTACATCAGGTTCATCAATTGAACTTTCTGCCGATGCACCTCTTCGTGAGCCATATGCAGTATGGATGCAGGGCGGACTTAATTTCCACAGCGGTAAAATCGGCGTAATGCTTGCAACAGAGGAAATGCTCAAAAGGGGATTGATAAAATGAAACTTATGCATTTAAAAAGCGGTACTGATGTTCGTGGTGTTGCAGTTGCAACTGAAAAGTATCCTGAAATTCAGTTGACAGATGATGTTGTAAAGTTTATTTCAACATCATTTATCAAGTTTTTGAGCGAAAGAACAGGAAAGAATTATAAAGATTTAACTGTTTCCGTAGGTCATGATTCGCGAATTTCTGCCGACAGAATCAGAAATGCAGTAATTTCAGTTGTAGGTGATATGGGTGTAAATGTGCTTAATTGCTCATATTGTTCAACTCCTGCTATGTTTATGACAACTATTACAAGAAATTGTGACGGTGCAATTCAGATTACTGCAAGTCATCATCCGTTTGATAGAAACGGACTTAAGTTTTTTACTCGTGATGGTGGCTTGTCGGGTGATGAGTTAAAGGAAATTCTTAGATTTGCAGAAACAGAGCCTTGCGAAACAGCGGATAAAACAGGAACAATTACAGAAATTGATTATATTTGCGAATATGCAGAGATACTTCGCAATATGATTAAGCAGGGTGTAAATGCAGAGAATTACGAAAAGCCTCTTGACGGGTTCAAAATAGCGGTTGATGCAGGAAATGGCGTTGGTGGATTTTACGCCACACAGGTTTTAGAGCCTTTAGGAGCAGATGTGTCTGCAAGTCAGTTTTTAGAGCCTGACGGAATGTTTCCTAATCATATTCCAAATCCTGAAAATAAAGTCGCAATGGAATCTATCCGCAAAGCAACTGTGGAAAATAATTGCGATTTAGGTGTGATTTTTGACACTGACGTTGACCGTGCATCTTGTGTTGACGAAAAAGGCGAAGAAATTAACAGAAATGCTATTGTTGCGCTTGCTTCCGTTATTGCGCTTGAAGGTCATGAGAGTGGCAGAATCGTTACGGACTCTGTTACAAGTGACGGACTTCGTGAATTTATTG
>JAZSKT010000084.1:0-19327 GCA_045534995.1 Candidatus Fimenecus sp. | reverse complement strand
ATAGATTTGTTTATTTCTCTCATTTACTTGAACACCTAAAAAGTCTATAATTATAATGTATAATTACAACTTGTTATCGGGAGTGAGAAATTTGTACGGACTTATAGAACATACAGATGAAATAAACCGACTTTTAGCACGATACGGCGTTAAATTCGGCATCTACAAAAACAATGTTTTTAACGAAAGGCTTTTCCCATTTGACGCTGTACCTCGTATAATTTCGAAAGACGAGTTTGACTATCTTGAAAGAGGTCTTAAACAGCGAGTAAAAGCATTAAATATCTTCCTGAAAGACATTTACACAAAAAAACAAATTATCAAGGACAAGATTATTCCTGAAGAATTTGTTTACGGTGCAGCAGGATATATGATGGAGTGCGAGGGTGCAGTTCCGCCAAAAGATGTTTTCGCTCATATTTCAGGTATCGACCTTGTGCAGGGAAATGATATGCGTTGGTATGTGCTTGAAGATAATCTCCGTGTTCCGTCAGGTGCATCATATCCTATGATTGCTCGCGAACTTTGCAGAAGAGCAAGTCCTGATACTTTCCGTGCAAATACAGTTGTAGATAATCGTAATTACGGTGATTTACTTCGCCATGCTCTTGATTATGTAAACACAGGTGGAATAAATGTAGTTTTAACTCCCGGTCGTTTTAACTCCGCATTCTTTGAGCATTCATATCTTGCTGAAAAAACAGGTGCAGTTTTTGCTATGCCACAAGATTTGTTTGTTGAGGGAAATGTGCTTTATTATAACGAGTATTCAGGTAGCAGAAAACGAGTTGGTGCAGTTTATCGCAGAATAAATGACGACTTTATGGACCCTATGACATTCCGTGCAGACTCCCTTTTGGGTGTTCCTCATATTATGGATGCTTACAGGGCCGGAAATGTGGCTCTTGTGAATGCTCCGGGTAACAGCGTTGCAGATGACAAGGGAATTTACTATTATGTTCCTGCTATGATTAAGTATTATTTAGGTGAAGAGCCTATTTTATCAAATGCACCTACATACTTGCCATTCTATCCTGAAGATATGAAATATGTCCTTGAGAATATTCAAAAGCTTGTTATCAAGGATGTTGCCGAATCAGGTGGCTATGGTGTTGTTTTCGGAAGTGAATTATCTCTTGAAAGAGTATATGAATTAAAGAAAATGATTCAAAAAGAGCCTCGTAGATTTATTGCTCAGGAGGTTATTCAGTTCAACGACCTTAAAGTTGTTGAAAACGGTGCTTGGACAGAGCGTAAAGCAGATTTACGTGCATTTGTCCTTACAGGTGAAGAACCTGTTGTATGGAAAAGCGGTCTTACAAGATTTTCAAAGGATGCAAATTCTTTTGTTGTTAATTCTTCACAGGGAGGAGGCTTTAAAGACACATGGGTGTTATCTCGATAAAATCAAGTGACAATCTCTTTTGGCTTGGTCGATATGTGGAACGAGTTTTCACAACACTTAAAGCTTTTACAGAGTGCTATGACATTATGATAGATGTAAATGACGAGGAATATATAAATTTCTGTCGTCGTCTTGGAATTGCAAATAATTACTCCTGTCGTCAGGAGTTTATCAGTTCATTCCTTTTTGACTCAAATGACCCTGCGTCAATTTATTCAAGCCTTCTTCATGCTTACGACAATGCAGTTGAAATGAGAAATGTAATCAGTTCTGATACACTTTCATATCTTCAGCTTGCAGTTGATATTATGGAAAAAAGCAGTAGCAGTAACGCACCACTTCTTAAAGTGCAGGAGGTAACAGATTGGATTTTTGCCTTTTGGGGTAGTGCTGACGATAACATTGAAGCAGAAGTATCAAGAAATATTTTAAAATTCGGCAGAAGTATTGAAAGACTTGATTTATACACAAGACTGGATTATCCCGTTGAGTTATTGAGAAAAGAATTTTCAATAATGCTTAACCGACTTTATAAAGTGGGAATTGACTTTAATTCCCATTCGATAGAACGTCTTTCAAGAATGATTCTTGAAGAGGAAGACTATGCACCTTATAGAATTTCAATTCAGAACGAATTGTCACAACTTTTTGTAACAGGAGTGATGTAAAATGGCAGTTTTAGATTTTACTTATAATATGTCAATTAAATTTTCTCTGCCTGTTGTAAAACATTGTTATACGCTCCGTTGTATTCCTCTTGAATGTGAAAATCAGCACATTGAGGATATTAAAGTGACAGTTTTTCCTGAAAATGAATTGACTTATTCAAATGATGGTTTCGGTAATATTCTTGTAACAGACAGAATTGTGACAATGCACAACGAATTTACAGTTGATGTTACGGGAACAGTAACAACAGGTGCTCATATAACACCTGAATATGACCTGAATCCTGTATATAAGTATCCCACTCATTATACTAAATGCGGTGTAGAACTTGATAAAATGTTTGACCGTATTCAGATAGGAATTTCTGAAGATGCAGTGGATACTGCACTTAAATTCACAAGAGCAATCCGTGCGAATATTGTCTATAAATCAGGTTCAACAAGTGTTGTAACAACAGCAGAGGAAGCACTTTTAAATGGTGCAGGTGTTTGTCAAGATTATTCTCATATTTTATTGGCACTTTTGCGAAAAGCAGGAATACCGTCACGCTATGTTGTTGGTATGATGGTTGGTGAGGGCGAAACTCACGCCTGGGTTGAGGTTTATCATGAAGGTTCATGGCACGGTGTTGACCCTACAAATAACAGACTTGCTGACGAAAATTATATTATCATCAGTCGAGGCAGAGATTTTGCGGATTGTGGCATTAACCGTGGGCTTATGACAGGTGGCGGAATGCAGACACAGACCGTAGGACTGAAGGTAACTAAAAGATAGGAAGAAAATATGGACATTGGTTTATCATCCGCTTGTTTTTATCCTCTTGAAACGGAAAAATCCATTATAAGAGCAGGAGAAACAGGTGCAAAGACAATTGAAATCTTTATGAATGCTGATTCGGAATTTGAGCCTGCATTTGTACGGAATATGGCAGATGTTTGTAATTCATACGGTATGAGGGTGGCTTCTGTTCATACTATGGGTTCTTTTACCGAGTCATATCATCTTTTCAGTTCATATAAACGAAGATTTTTTGAGGCAAAGGATACATCGTTTAAACGACATTTTGATGTTATGCATACTCTTGGTGCTGAATTTTTAGTGCTTCATGGCATAAAAAAACCAGGCAGTATTTCTGATGAGGAATATTTTGACCGTTTTGGTGAACTGACACTTATGGGCAAACATGAGGGACTTAAGGTTTGTCAGGAAAATGTTGTTCATTACCGCAGCGAAAGTCCTGATTTTATGCTTCGTATGGGTGAATATATCGGTGATGATTTCAATATGGTCTTTGATATTAAACAGTCAATCAGAACAGGAATTAATCCTTTTGAATTTGCCGAAAAACTGCATAAGCATATTCGTCATATTCATATTAGTGACCATAATGACCAGTGCGACTGTTTTGTTCCTTGCAAAAACGGAACATTTGATTTCAAAAAGTTCTTTGATATGATGAAATCCTTTGATTATAAAGGTGATTTCATAATAGAATTGTATGAAAACGGCTTTGAAAATGACAGAGAATTGACTTTTGCCATAGAAGAACTTAAAAAATTACTATAAAACCTTTGCATTGTGATTTAAAGTGTGATAGAATACAAGATATAGAATGTAAAAGTTGGCGAAAACACGATTTTGGATTATTTTCGCCATATTAAAGGAAGTGTTCTTATGAAATGTCCTTTTTGCGGATTTGAAGAAAGTAAGGTTATTGACTCTCGCCCAACAGATGAGGGTGAGAAGATTCGTCGCAGACGCGAGTGTATCAAATGCACAAAAAGATTTACTACTTATGAGATAATCGAAAATGTTCCGATTCTTGTTGTTAAAAAGGATAAGAATCGCGAGGTGTTTGACCGTAGTAAACTTATTAAAGGTATGCTTACTGCTTGTGAAAAGCGTCCTGTTTCAATCGAAACTATTGAAAAAGCAGTTAATGAGATTGAAACAACTCTTCAGAACTCTCTTGACCGTGAAGTTACAAGTGTTCATATCGGTGAGCTTGTAATGGAAAAACTTAAGGAGATTGACCAGGTTGCTTATGTCCGTTTTGCTTCAGTTTATAAGCAGTTTAAGGATGTAAATGCATTTATGGAAGAACTTTCAAGCTTTCTTGATAAAAAATAATTAGTGTTTAACGAGGTGTTATTATGAAAGAATCAGTTAGTAAAGTGCTGTCTGTCATAATGGCACTTTGTCTTTTTTTGACAGTAATGCCTTTGTCAGTTTCTGCTGCTGAAGAAGAAATGACAGAAATGGAGTCTGTTTCACTTATTCAATTTTCACCTGAAACAGAGCTTGAGACCACGTTTGGTGGCACAATTAACAATTTCTTTAGTAACGGCACAGAAATTGACACAACAAAGTATTTCTATAACCAATTAACAGCAAATCAGAAATCTATATATGACCAGATTTGGGAAGCAGGAGTTGTGCAAACAATTGATATTGACTTGACAGGAATTTCGATTACAGGTAGAGGGACTTCTTCTACTGCACAAACAAATGCCGGAAACAATGCAATGCAGGATATCATTATGGCTGTTACTGCACTTAATGAAGACAATCCGCTTTTCTTCTGGTCAAGCGGTTTCGGGATTTCTTATGGTGGTTCAAGAAAATATAGTGGTGGAACTTATACATATACAATTACGGCATTGACTGTTAACATAAATATTGATACAAAACATTTTGTGAATTTTAATGATGTTCAGAAAAAATATGATGCGGTTGTTGAGAAAATAGATAGTATTCCTGTTTATGGTATAAGTCGTCACGAAAAACTCAAGTCCATTCACGACTATCTTGCAAATAACATTGTTTATGACGATACTATTGCTGAACCAAACATCTTTGATGTATATGGTGCGTTGATTAATGGTGTCTGCGTTTGTGAGGGATATGCAGAGGCGTTTAAGCTTCTTTGTGACCGCGAGGGAATTCCGTGCATTACAGCAGTCGGTACAGGTAACGGTGGCGCACATAAATGGAATATGGTGCAGATGGAAGACGGACAATGGTATACTCTCGATTCAACATGGGACGACCAGACGAGTAATATCTATTACAGTTATTTCCTTATCGGAAGTAATACGAGAGCCCCATTTTTCCATGGTGATGTTGCAGATTCAGCAATTCATATAACAACAGGGAAGGTGTTTTCAAATGCAAATGTTGCACTCACGTATCCTACCTTGTCAAATGACACTTATGGTGTGGGTGTATTGAGATACGGTGCAAAAGATGTTCAGTTTGATGCGACAAGAGATGTTATAATGGTAGGTAAAGATGTTACAAACTATTATAGCTATATTACAAACAACTCTGCCAGCGGATTCAGTCGCACACGAAACGGAAGCGGCACAACCACATCAACGTTAACTGTTTCAGACGGTACAACCACGAAAGAGTATCTTGTTGCTATGCGTGGTGACGTGGATGCATCAAATGGTGTGAATACTACCGACTATAACTTGATGACAAAGATTTGTGCAACCACTTACACAGTTGAGAATGGCACGGCAAAGTTCTATGCGGGTGATATGGACCAGGACGGTGCTATCGACGGATTTGATGCCATAGCACATGAGTTATATACCGAGGGAACGTTGTTATACAACTAAATAAAACAAGGACTTGTGCAAAGTGATAAAAAAGCACAAGTCCTTTTTGGTTATTTTGAATAGGTGGAATTTGTTTACAAAATGTGGATAAATTGATATAATTTATCTGTTAAAAACAATATAAAAGGGGTATTCTTATGAAAAAGATGAAAAAAGTCCTTGCTGTAATATTGGCAGTAGTTCTTAGTTTGTCATGTTTGTCCATTATTGGATATTCAAAGATTGAAAAATATGTTCCTACAATCATTATTCCGGGACTTTTCCAGAGTGAAACTTATGCTTATGAAAATGGTGAAATCGCAGTTGACGCTAACGGTAATCCTCTTGCAGCACCATTCTATGTATCAATCACATTAGAAGATATTGGTGAAATCGTTACTAAAGCACTTCTTCCTGTTGTAAAGATGTTTATTACTCAGGAAGACAAGGACCAAATAGCAGCTAAAGAAGTTTCAAAGATTCTTGCAAAGATTCTTATGGGCAAACAGCGTTCAGATGCTAATGGTGAATTTATTGACGATGTTCGTCCTGCTGTTTATCAGGGGAGCGTTGCAACTATTGAAGATTATCAGTTAGAGGGCGTTCTTATGGACTTCCCTGTACAGGAATACTTTGAAATAGCTGGTATGGAAAATCTTTATGTTTTCAACTATGTTTCGACAGGCAATATGATTCAGACTGTAAAAGACCTTTATGATTATATTCAGTTTGTTAAGAAGGATACAGGGTCTGACAAGGTTAACATTGTTCCTGTAAGCCAGGGTGGTTCAATCACAAACGGTCTTATGAAATACTATGACGAACAGGGTATCTCACTTTCAAGAGATATCAACAGAATCGTATTTACAGTTCCTGCACTTGACGGTGCAGCACTTCTTGGTGACTGTTACAGATATGGTTTCAACAAGAACAGTGCTGTTCTTTACACAACAACAATGCCATCAGTTATTGGTTATGAAAATTATCTTGGCTATGTAATTAACATTCTTATGAGACTTATGCCAAAAACAGACGTTGATAATCTTCTTGATATAATCGCTGATACAATGGTTAATGAATATCTGAAGTATTCAACACTTCTTTGGGGTCTTATTCCTTCAGGCGATTATCCTGCTTGTAAGGAAAAGTACCTTTCAGAGCCGGGACTTGAAGAAATTGTAAGACAGACAGACTGGTATTATGATGCACAGCTTAACTCTGAAGAATATGTTCTTCAGGCAATCGAAGACGGCGTTAAGATTTTTGACATTGTAGATACAAATGTTGAACTTTATCAACTTGCAGTATCACACAATACTCAGAATTGTGACGGTATCATTCATGTTGATTCAACATCAATGGGTGCATACAGCGCGAACTTAAAAACAAAACTTCCTGAAAATTATGTTCCGTCACGCAACAATTGTTCTGACCCTAAGAATCATGACCATACTGACCCAG
Source organism: Candidatus Fimenecus sp. (assembly GCA_045534995.1). GTDB lineage: Bacteria > Bacillota > Clostridia > Oscillospirales > Acutalibacteraceae > Fimenecus. The sequence continues at coordinate 12,184 of JAZSKT010000084.1, read as the reverse complement.
AAGGCATTATGGATATTTGTTCTGGTCTTCTTCCTGAACACACATTCTATTTCAGCGGACAGAATCACGCAACAACTGCATCAAACGATGTTATTATGAGCCTTATTATTCAACTTCTTACAGATGATAGTTTTACAAGCGTTCATTCTTATCCTGACAAGTTCCCTCAGTTCAATTACAGCAGAGAAACAAAGCAGTTGAGAGAAGACGTTGACACAATGAGAGAGTATGATACAAGCATTCTTACTCCTGAAGCAGCAGAAGAGCTTGAAGCTGCAATCAAACAGGTTGACGAAATGCTTGCAAATAAGGTTGTTGATGCTGACGAATTCAAGGCAGCAAATGACCGTTTCTATGATATATTCGATAAGATTGAAAGTGGCGACTGCTTTATTACAGAAAAAGGTATTAATCGTGCACTTTACATTATCGTAAGAGCAGTAAGTGATATTCTCTATCTTATTTACGGCGAAAAGGCATTCAGCGAAATGGTACCTGAATTTATAACAAACTTATTCAAATAAAAAACCTAAAAACTAAGACCTGCAGTAAAATGCAGGTCTTAGTTTTGTTGAAATTTATCAGCTGAATATTATATTGCGATTAAATCTACAATTTGATATAATATAGAAAAATTAATTGAGGTTGTAATATGCGCTCAAAGGAAAGTATAATTGGAATACTTGCTCATGTTGATGCGGGCAAAACTACGCTGACGGAAGCCATTCTTTATAGAACAGGAGTTATTCGTCGGCTTGGTCGTGTTGACAAAAAAGATTCGCATTTTGACTCACATCAACTTGAAAGAAATCGTGGTATTACAATTTTTTCAAAACAGAATCCTTTTATGATAGGTGAAAAACAATTTACCCTTATCGATACTCCCGGGCATATTGACTTTTCAGCAGAAATGGAGCGTACACTCAGTGTCCTTGATTATGCCGTGCTTGTAATAGATGGTGCAGTCGGCATACAGAGTCACACGGAAACTATCTGGCAACTTCTTAATGAGTACAACATTCCTGTTTTTATATTTGTAAACAAAACAGACAGGGATGGATTCGATAAAAACATCTTACTTAAAGAAATAAAAACAAGGTTTGGTAACGAGTGCATTGACTTTACGCAGGAAAAAGACAAATTTGACGAAGAAATTTCCATGACAAGCGAAAAGTTGCTTGAATTGTTTCTTGAAGAAAACATAGATGAAGATTTTGTGAAAAACGAAGTGGCAAAAGCCGTAGCAGAAAGAAGTGTTTTCCCGTGTTTCTTTGGTTCTGCCTTGCAGGACACAGGAGTTGACAAATTTCTTGATGGAATTGAGAAATATACTCTTTGTAAGGATTATCCTGATGATTTCAGTGCAAAAGTGTATAAAATTCTTTATGATAATCAGGGAAACCGATTGAGTTTTATGAAAATAACAGGCGATAAAGCATTTGTAAAAATGTCCGTAGGAGATGAAAAAATCGACACCATCAGAATATATTCGGGAGAAAAACATCAGGCAATCAAAGAAGTTTCTGCCGGTAGCGTTTGTGCCGTATCGGGTCTTGCATCGGTATCAGCTGGAGAAGTGATAAATCAAAATGGTGTCAACCGAAATTCCTGTATGAAAATAAATCCTTTACTTTCTGCACAGGTGATAATTCGTGATGGAACAGATATTCACACAGCATATAGAAATCTGCGTGTAATCGACCAGGAACTTCCCGAACTCTCCGTTCACATTTCTAATTATTCTGATGAAGAACAGATTCAGATTCGTGTAATGGGCAGGATACAACTTGAAATTCTTCAGTCCCTCGTAAAGGAACGATTTGGAATGGATATAGATTTCGGTCCGTGCAGAATTCTTTATAAAGAAACGGTGACATCTCCTGTTATGGGTTATGGCCATTATGAGCCTTTGCGTCATTATGCGGAAACGCAGTTGCGTATTGAACCTGCTGACAGAGGCAGTGGAATTATAATAGAAAATGAATGTAGTCAAGAGATGCTTGATTCTAATTTTCAGCATCTTATTCTTACTCATATTGCGGAAAAAGAGCATGTGGGAATCCTGACAGGTTCACCGCTTACAGATGTAAAAATTATTCTTACGGCAGGATGCTCTCACCTTAAACATACAGAGGGTGGAGATTTCAGAGAGGCAACTTACAGAGCCATAAGACAAGGCCTTGAAAAGGCAGAGAATATTCTTCTTGAACCGTATTATGCCTTTTCTTTGCGTGTACCGATAACATCATTAGGCAGAGCAATGTCGGACATTCAAAGAATGTACGGTGAATTCGAACCACCCGAAATGACAGAAACAGAGGCAATTATAAAAGGTACGGGGCCTGTTTCCGAGTTTATGGATTATCCTGAAGAAGTTGTGTCATATACATCGGGAAAAGGTGTTATTTCAATGCGTGAAAACGGTTACAGACCGTGTCACAATGCAGAAGAAGTCATAGCACGAATCGGTTATGACAAAGAAAGAGATTTGGAAAACCCATCGTCATCCGTATTCTGTTCCCACGGAGCAGGATTTGAAGTGAAATGGTACGATGTTGACAATATGCGACATATAAAGTAAAGAAAAACTCCGGGTAGATTTTTAATCCACTCGGAGTTATTGTTTTATTCGCCAAAGAGTTCCTTGTATGCAACATCAAAAAAGTTCTGCTTACAATCTACGCTAAATCTTAAATAAATTATCAGATTATCTTTAACAGCAAATCCGTCATATAAATTTTCGTTACTCGATTTTATTATGTAGCAATAATCCCATTTGGTATCTGGAGGAGTTACTTCTACATATTCGTAATTGTATTTTTTATAATCTTTCAAAATTTTGTCAATGTATTTTTGACGAACACTCGGATAGTCACTTATGAAAATGTTATAGGATATGAAATTATTTATATCACCATCTTCGTCATATCGCTCTGCATCACAGGTGAATGTGTATAGTTGTCCGAATCGTGTTCCGTCTACATCACATCTATCTTCGCAATTTTTCACTTTGCCGTTCAAGTCCTCGACAGATATAGGGGCTTCTTCTAAACTAAGCATTGTTTTTGAGTTTGCAATTATATATTTTTCGTTGCAGTTTTTAAGAAGGAAAGCACCGCTTGTACAAAGAGCGATCACTACACAAGTCAGGATAGTCTTTTTAATTCTCTCATTTTTGTCGAAAGAAAGTTTTGTAAGATTTGCGTCATAGTATCTGCAAAAGAGTAATACTAATGAGAATAAAATTACGAAAATGGAACTGTAAAATTGTGGCGCAATCCACCAAAGAATAAATTGAAGAATCATAAAAAATATGACGTTGATAATAGCGTATGTTCTTCGTTTTTTTATCGTGTTTTTCAGATTAAAAAAAGGTGAGTCAGACCCTTTTTTACGGACTGTGTATTGCCATAAAAAACAGTCAAAAAGTCTTAACAGTGTTATAAAAACATATATCACGATAAACATTAAAGATATATAGTTAAACACGTCTGTTTCAAAAACATTAATAGTAATTCCTCTGTTTAGTCTAAAAATAAGCTGATAAAGAGGAATAAATGCATAAAAGAAGAAACTCCAGATTCCAGGTTGAAATATAGCTTTTTTCGCGGTAACCTTAAATTTTTCTTTCTCATCAGTCATAATATCAATGGCATCTGACTTTTGTGTTCTGAAAATATACAGTTCCCCGTTATATGTAATTACGTGTTCCCAACCCTCAAGAGTGCAGGACTCAATGAATTCTCTATATGAACTACCTTTAAAGATTTCTGCGGTGTAACGAATATTTCTCGGTTCGCATTTCTCAAATATCAACATATTGTTTTCAAATCTTTTAAGTCGATATCCCTTACTTTCTTGTTCTTCAAGATATTCTGCCATTGCGGAAAGTTCTGTGTAGTAGAAATCAAAAGCTTTCTTTTTCTCGTTTGTGTTTCTGTTAAACATTATAATCCCTCCACAATTTTCTGACCATCATTTAAGAGCGTGTTAAGACGATTATATTCCTCTTTAAGCATTTGTTTGCCATCGTCTGTAATGATATAACTTTTTGTTGAAAGGCTGTGGTTAGTGCGTTTTATAAGTCCGTTAGAAGCAAACTTATCAAGCATTGTATAGAGTGTGCCTGGTCCGATATTGATTCTACCGCCGGATATTCGCCTGACTTCATTCATTATTTCAGTTCCGTAAAGTTCCTTTGTCAAGGCAAGAAGAACATAGTACATTGGCTCGGAAAGAGTCTGCAGAGATTTTCTTGGCATAATTATCACTTCCTAACTCGTAATATCGTTTAACGATAACCCCGGTTAAATCATAACATCGTTTAACGATATTGTCAAGAGGATGTAATAATAATTAAAAACTCCGAGGTCATAAAACCTCGGAGTTTTCTAGTTTAACTATTCAAAAAACTTTCAGCCTCTGTTAAATCTGAAACAGTATTAATATTAAATTCTTTTTTTGCAACAGAAAAAGCTAAACCACGACAACCTGATGCTACTAAACAGTTGAAACAGTCACATAAATCGTAAAGCTTATCGGTTTTTAATTCGTATATTTCTTTTATGAGTTTCTGTGTTTTGGCGTTAAAAATGCTGAAGCCCGTACCTTTTATATTATTAGTGACAACTTTAGGTTTTTCTGTGCATTTTATAATCAATGATTCACTATCTGTTTCCACAGAAAAATTATTTCTGATTTTTTCGGGATTTTCTTCAGGTGTAACACCACAATAAAAATCAAAAGTTCCTGTTTCGAGTGCATTTTTGACTGATTCAGTATTTAAATCTATAAAAATCTCATCAGACAACTGTAATATTACAGTTTCATCACTATCTATAGCTTTCAGCGCTTGTACAAAAGCGTCCACTAAGCCATTTTGTTCCTGCTGATAAACATAATGAAGCTTTATGTTTTCATATTCGTTGCCGATAGCATCCTTAATCAAAGCACCTTCTTTTCCAATAACAATATAAGCCTCTTTGACTTTTAATTGTACTAAATTATCAAGAGCGTATGCTATCAAACTTTTTTCGTTTATTTTTGTCAATGGCTTGCAGCACTCTTCATTTCTGCTGTTTTTCAGGCGTTTTCCGTCGCCTGCCGCCAATATTACACCAACCATTAAAAAACCTCTTCTTTATATGTATTTCTATACATTTTTATTTTTTTAAAATATACTTGCAATTTACAACGAGTTATGATACAATTATAATGGAAAGTGTTGATTATTGAACACTAAAACAGAAAAAAGATTATTTTTCTTCTTATTCTTATATTGTTTGACAAGCGTCTTTTTGATACATCTGTATCTACTGTTGTAATAATTTTGCTTTTGTCAGTAATTTTTTAGTGACATCAGTAGTTTATTCGTTTCTCCTCAACAACCAATGGCTTTTCATCAGTGTTGTTCTTAATTGAAATAATATATTCAAACGCAACTGAGATAGCCATAATTGCAATTAAAATCGATGCCAGAATACACCTTAAAATTACAGAATTTGCAATGCTGAGCATATCTGTTCCCGAAAAGGTTGGAATCGCAACAAAAAGGAATTCCAACAACATGATTACAAGAGTAATCACGCATCCAAAAATTATTTTTCTTGGAAAACGATTCGAATGCTGAGTAATACCACAAATTGCAAAGTCATAGTATTTATTAAGATTAAATTTGGATTTTCCTTTTTTTCGTGCATCCTGAGTGTAGTAAACAAAATCAATACTTGATGCATACTCACTGACAATACCTCTTAAAAAAGGAGTATTTGTTTTTATCTTTTTCAGAATTTCAATAAAGCTTTTATCAAACAATTCAAATTCTGTCGCGTGAGGAAATATTTTAACGCCGAAAATTTTAATCATGATAAAATAAAATATTGTTCTCAAAAAATAAACAAATTTATTTTCTCTGCTTTTGTTTTTTACTCCCAAAACAACCTGAGTACCATTTTCCCACTTTTCAAGAAACTCGGGAATAAGCTCGGGAGGATTCTGCAAATCGGCATGAACAATAATGCTACAATCACCTTTTGCTTGTTGCATACAGTAAAATGTGTTTTTTAGATAACCGAAATTTCTTGTATAAAAAACACTTTTGACCTCGTTATGCTCAGAGCAAAGTTTTTCAATAGCATCACGGGTTCCATCAGTAGAGCCGTCATCAAAAAATACTATTTCGTATGTATAGTTTTCCAATTTCTTAAATACGGCATCAATTCTGTCATAAATTTCATTTATCATAGAAATTTCGTTATAAATGGGAACAACTACCGATACCAGTTTTTTATTGTTGCACATCATTTATCACCTGTTATTTTTTTCTGAATATTGTGCTTAACAGCTTTATACCGTGCTTTACATAGTTCTTCAATATAATCGGATTGTGCAGACACTAAAGCACCTTCTTTATTAAGTATTTTGGTCTTAAATAAAATTTAAGCAAATACTTGTTCCTGATTTTTTGTATTTCATCCATAGATACAGATTGTGTACCGATGGTATTCGGTGAGAAATAATCATTTCCCCAAGCCTTGCGATTAACAGTATCATATTCAATGCATTGAGAATATAATTCCGTACCGTAATAAGGCATTGCGATATGCACTTCTATAAAATCAGGGTCAATATCGAAAATAAATTCGAGCGTTTCAATTATATTTTCTTTTGTTTCCCAAGGAAAACCTATCATAAAGAAACCAAAAAGGGGAAGCTTTGCCTTTTTGATGAGTTTTGCAGCTCGAAGATTATCTTCTCTTGTTGTTCCTTTTTTTATTTTCTTAAGAGTTTCATTGTTTCCACTTTCAAAACCCACCGCAAGCATAAAGCAACCGGCTTTTTTAAGTTTTTGTAGCAATTCAAATTCAAGTGGTTTTACTCTTGAATTGACAGTAAACTCTATTTTTCCGTGCAATTCGGAATTAATTATCAAATCGCACAAAGCTGATGCCCATTCTGCATCAATAGTAAATGTATCTGCTTTGAAAAAGAAGTTCTTAATGCCATATTTATAATAACACTCTTCTATTTCTGCAAAAATATTTTCTACGCTTCTTTTTCTGAGCGTTTTTCCCGAAATCACGGGAGTAAGACAGTATGTACACGCCGAAGGACATCCACGGGACACCTGAATTGTTGCCATTGGCTCGCCAGTATCAGGTCTTGGGTACAACTCGTTTTTCATAAGGTCTCTTGCCGGGAAAGGTATGTCATCCAAATCTTTAAACCAACAATTAAAGTTTGTTTTTTTAAAAACACCGTCTTTTTTATATATAATTCCGGGAATATTGTCAAAATCATCATTGTTAGATACAATGCAATCAACCAATTCGCCGATAATCGTATCAATTTCTCCTCCGACAAGATAATTAACGTTATCCAAATCCAGAGTTTCCAAAATTTCAATTGGAGTATTGAAGAAAATTGCGCCTTTTATAATAAACTCACAATGGTGGAATTCTTTTATCCAACCTATAAATTCCAGGTCGCTGAGTATTGTTGCGTTTGTTGTACTGATAACAATTATATCCGGTGAAAAGTCCAATATATCAGCCTTGACTTCTGGGAGGCTTGTCTTCTCTGTCTGGTAATCCCTCAACAGCACATCATAGTTGCGTTTTTTCAGAACCGCAGCTGCATACCCTATATCATTGCAAGCATGAATAGTTGCAACAGCAGATTCATCCAAATTGCATTGTGCTCGGTCTTCACTTCGTTGATATGCTTTCCCCGGGGGATATAGCAACATAATTCTACTCATTGTATGTTTCTCCAAATTGTTTATTGTATCATTATATCATAAGATTTGAACAAATATCAAGTGTTTGACAATAGATTATTATTAAATTGACTAAATAACACGGTGAATTTGACTTGGTTTTTATTTTATGCTAAAATTCTTTTATATGATGTACTAGAGTTTTAGAAGGTGTCTATAATGAAAAAACTGAAAAAGACAGATTTTTTATTTGTTATATCTTTGTTGTTGGTATTGTTACTGCATATCTCTTTTCTTTTTATTATTCCATTTTCTGATGATGAAAGTTTTTATGCAACAATCCCATTTCGCCTTGTGAATGGTGATAGTTTAATTCAGCACGAATGGCACCTTTCACAGTTTGCGTCATTGTTTTCGTGTTTGCCGGTATATATTTGGACAGCTATTAAAGGTTCTACCGAGGGTATGTTTATTTTTTTGAGATGTACATATCTGTTGATTCATACAACAATAGCCGTTATAATATATATCTTTTTCAGGAAATATGAAAAATGGGCAGTTATGGCATCAATGATATTTTATATACAAATACCATATAGATTTATAGCAATAAGCTATCATTCTGCTTTTGTTGTATTTTTGTTGTTATTATCACTTTGTCTAATTTCAATTTATCAAAAAAAATCTGTTCGTTTTTATGTTCTTGCAGGTATATGCTTTGGCTGTTGTTGTGTGTGCAACCCGCTTTTTTGTTTTGCATTCGTATTATATCTCTTAGGTTGTGCTTTGTGGACAAAGCGAGAAGAAATAAAAACCAATGTAATCAGAATCAGGGACTCTCGCAACTTAAAAAAAGAAAAAAAACTAACAAAAAAGCAAAAAAGACAACAAAAGCAACAGCGACTCGACGATTCTCCTAATGTGGAAAGTTACAATCGTTTTTTCACAAAAGAAGCAATTTTACGGTTTTCTTGCGGAATTTTAATAGCTGTTGTTATTGCAGTTCTTTTCTACTTTTTAACCGGTGGAACAATTGATTCGATTACAAGAAATATAGAAAATCTTTTAGGTAGTAGTGAATATGACATTGCTTCCAGTTCTATTTTCTCAAAGTTCCAAAAAACAGGTTACTATTTTAGTGAGGCTAACCTTGGTATGCCTTGGATATTACCGGCGATATTTATAGCATTATTATTTGATAAAAAGAAAAGAAGCAATACACATCGTTTCGCTTATTTGTTTGTTTCGGTATTATGGACAATAATGTTTATAATCAGCATTATGAGAGACAACATAGAATATGATTTGTATGCTATTTCGCTACCATTTTGCGTAATTTCTGCTATATGTTATGTGTTGACAGAGAACAAAAATAAAATGCTATTTTATTGTATGTACATACCTTGTTTAATAGCTACATTTTTTCAATATCTCGCTGCAGACACGCATTTAGCTGCAATTGGAATTGTGCTCGCAGTTAACAATGTTGCAGGAGTATTTTTTGCAATGGATTTATTTAAGGAAATGCATTTTGATTCAAAAAAGAACTATGAGACAGCCACTAAAAAAGTGTTTCCCGCTTTGTGTCGTAGTATGATAATTATTTGTTTTTGTCTGCAAATGTTTTTCTATGGTATATTCTATCAGCATGGTCAAATTTCCAGAGAAGGTGCAATTAAAGCGACAACGGGGCCTTATTCAGGATTATACATGAACGAAGAACAGTATAACGAGTATAGTAAAGAAATAAGCGATATGGATTCAATAAAAGCTCTCACTGTAAAAAAGACTCCGGTATTATTAGCATCCTATAACAATTGGATGTATCTATATCTGAATCAACCTATTGCAACATATACGACATGGTACCAAGGTAGTCTTGACAAAAATCAGCTAATTAGCTACTACCAAGAAAACCCTAAAAAAATACCTAAATATGTTTATGTTGAGTCATCAGACCCCAAGGAGGCAAGGATTCAAATAGCCAGTGAAATGTTTGAGTGCACAATAGAAGAATTGTCAAACGGTGTGCTTTTGACCGTGGAAGACTGCAAATTCTAAAAAAAGAAAATTATTGTGAAATGTTTGGCTAAAAGAGACGAAGATTACAAAGGGTACAAACTGAAGAATGAATTTAATTTTGATTTGGGCAAAAAAATCCGAGGTAATAAAACCTCGGATTTTTTCTTGGTGGAGCATAGGGGGGTCGAACCCCTGACCTCTTGACTGCCAGTCAAGCACTCATCCCAACTGAGCTAATGCCCCATTTTGTACAATGTCTTAGAATTGTGTGGAATCTGACCGTTGGTCAGGTAAATTTTGCTAACACAAATGTAATGTCGGCTTCGCCGATGTGAAATTTTTACCTTCGGTAAAAGTTGAACTATTGATACTTTATCATATTTTATATAGAATTTCAACGATTTTTATTTGTTGGTTATTTCCAATAAATATCATTTGTCTTTGGTATATATGCCTATTTTGATTGTGTATTGTAGAAATTCATCTTAATATGTGGTAAAATAACTTTATTAATTTTTAAGAATTTTTTAAGGTGATTTTTTTGGAATTTTTGACTAAAGAATATTCGTTTGCATCGGCTTCAGGCTTGTGTGACATATTTGCACAAAGTGCAGCACCTATTGACTATGGCTCAATAAAAGGTGTTGTGCAGATTTCTCACGGAATGGCTGAATATTCCAATAGATATGCCCGTTTTGCACTTGAACTCTGTAAAGCAGGATATGCTGTTTTCATTAGTGACCATGTGGGACATGGTTCATCAATTACTGACAGAGAAATGCTTGGTTTCTTCGGTGAAAATGGTGAAGAAACTTTTGTTGAGGATTTAAAAACTTTTTCTGATATTGCAAAAGCAGAATATCCTAATCTTCCTTTTTTCTTGTTAGGTCATGGAATGGGAAGTTTGATTGCAAGAAAGTATACAGCAAAATACGGGTATTTGCTTGATGGTGTAATTTATAGCGGTACAAGTGGTGAAAATCCTATGCTTGGCATTGGTATTCATCTTGCCAATACATTGATTAAGCAAAATGGCCCCACATATCGTTCAGATATACTGGATACAATGGCTTTCGGTGCATATAACAGGAAAACTAAGAAAAGAACAGAGTGCGATTGGGTGTCTCGTGATGAAGATGAAGTGGACAAGTTCATTTCAGATGAATTTTGCGGTTATAAATATACGGTTAGTGGAATGAAAGCGCTTTTTATGACACTTCGACAAATATGTCAGCGCAGATGGTATAATTCTGTACCTTTGAGTATGCCTATTTATTTGATTTCCGGCTCTATGGACCCTGTAGGTGATTACGGAAAAGGTGTTAAGGAAGTGTTTAAAACACTGAAAAAGACAGGCCACAGAAATGTGACAATGAAAATCTATGAAGGTGCTCGCCACGAAATTCTTAATGAAACAAACAGAATGGAAGTTTATGGTGATATTGTTGAATGGCTTGATGAGAGAGTGGAAAAACACAGACAGGAAATGCTCAAATCAGCAATTGTAGAACCTATTGATGAACCGGCAGATATAAGCAAAACTGAATAACAAAAATAAAACCGTAGGGATGTCCTACGGTTAATTTTTTACATATTTTTAAGTCTTTCGTATTCCTCGTCTGTGATTTCAATGACACCACCGTGTTTGAATCCATATGGAAAACTGAACAAATCAGGGCAACGAGTAACATTCATATCGCCGGGTTTTGATGAGATAAACGGAACATAACCCATCTTTTCTCTTTCACAACCAAAGAAATCGAACAAGATACACCACTTGCCACCAGGTAAAACATAGCTTGTTCCTGCTTCATATGCCCACGCTTTTTCAACTTCCTTTTCCATATATTTTTCAAAACCTTTATCGTGAGCATATGGACCATATAAATTATCTGAGGTGGCGTGCATATTCATAGACGGATTATGGGCGTTTTTATAAAACATATGATACACACCATCAATTTTTCTTATGTGAGTATCGAGGATTTCATTGTCTTTTGTAAAAAAGAGTTTGGGTTCTGAAAAAGTTTCAAAATCCTTTGTGGTGGAGCAATAAATTGACATATGAGAATAGTTATCCTCTGCAACTGTTGAACCCCAATGAACAAGGTATTCGTTATTGATTTCATCATAGAAAACTTCAGGTGCCCACATACAACCAAAATCATCTCTGCCAAAGTGAACGAGTTTTTCCTCGCTGAAATTTACAAGGTCGCTTGTTTTCCACATTCTCAAAGATTTACTTCCTGTGCTGTTGACCTCTTTCCAATTAACATTATGGTTTTCGTCCATTCTGTAAGCAATTGAAAGGTCTGTTGTGAGGATTACAAAACTGCCGTCTTTAAGTCGGACAATTTCAATGTCACGACAACCTTTTTCACCTAACTGTGCAGTCAAAATAGGGTTTCCCTTATTGACTTGTTCCCAATTCATACCGTCACGGCT
>JAZSKT010000246.1:0-4985 GCA_045534995.1 Candidatus Fimenecus sp. | reverse complement strand
TCATAAAATCCGTCAAACAAATCTTTGTTTTTCTCAAGTAACTTATTATATTCAAGTGCCATTTGTTCTTTTTCAGGTCGTGAGTCAACACAGTAACCGAAATGCAACAAATTCAGAACTATGATTTTCTTTCCGTTGTCGTGGACCTTTTGTGCAATATCTTTAACTGCACTAAAAACATTTTCGGGAGATGGCTTTTCGCTTTTCGGTGCCATAAGTGTTCCGTATTGAATAAAATCGTTTATACCAAGCACAAATACAACATATTCTGCATCGGAAAATCTTAAAACATCTCGTTCAAATCGCTTGATTCCGCTTATGCCGAAAAGTCCCGGGCAGGGGAATCGAAGACTGAAATCACGTAAGATTCTGTTACCCATAATTGAACGGTTAATTACCGCATATCTGCCTTTGAATTTTTCGCGAATTCTCTTTTCAAAAGCATTTGTCCAGAAACCTTGCTGACTTATTGAATCACCAAATACAACAATTGATGTAGCATTGTCGTCATTCAAAAGTTCAACAGTATTGAGTAGGGGAATGGGCTTATGAAAGCACATTCGGAGAAGTCCTGATGCAACTTGTCTTACGCTGTCCCTGACTCTTGGCTGATTTTCAGCGTGAGGAATTTTTGTGTAATCACCTTTAATCGTAATGAGATTTACATTGTCAATGAGATTACCGCTGCAAAGGTCGCCTTTCACAACATAAATGCTGATACAGAAATATTCATCAACACCGATATTGAATTTCACAGGGTCAGTTGTAACCATTTCATTTTTACCGATAACAAATGATTCATTTGAATTGACGGTAACCGTTGTAAATTCTCCACCGATAAAAGTGCCGTTTTCGTCACATTTGGCAACCGTAACCCCACCGATTTCAACGGGATTTTTACCGGGATTATTACATAACTCAAGTCGTAATTGATTTCCGCTTATGGCAGAAGAAATAACAGTTCTGTATGTTTTTTTACAAGAGGGATAATAGAAATGTGAAAGTGCAGAATGAGATTGTCCCCAAACTTGTACCCATTTTTCAGACATAACAACGCCTCACCTTAACCTAATTCGTGTGTATCAAGAATTTTTACTTCAGGATTTTTCATTCCCATTGTTTCAAGCACAATGATTTCGTTTTCTTCTTTTAAAAGACAACCGGGAAGATAAAGAGATTTCTGTGGACCAACTTTCCAATATCTGCCAAGGTTAAAGCCGTTTATCCATACATAACCCTTGTCGAATCCGTCAAGATGAACGAAACAATCAGCCTGTGAATCAGCCTTGAATGTGCCTTTATAGAACATAGCACCTTTGTCCTTATTGAAACTTTCGAGAGGTTTGTATGTTAATTTATCAAGGTTATCGAGAGGTAAAGTCCATACATCATAACCCATCTGACGCTGATTTGCGATATAGATGTCAGAAAAACCTTTTCTGTCCATCATTTTTTCACCATAATTAACACGTCCCATAGTGTCAACAAGAAGACCGATTTTCTTTTCGCCGTCAACAGAACCAATAAATACTGTTGTTGTGTCCTGACTGTCTTTAGTGAATTTTTTAAAAATTGAGCCTAATGAAAGTTTGCCCGGTTTTGTATATGTGGTACGGTCAATAAACTTTTTGTATTTGTCATCAACATAAACAAATCCAAAGTCGTGAACATTTCTAATCATCAATGGAATTGGGTCGTAATGGCCACGGATAACTGTTTCATAGTAAATCATACCGAAATTCTGACCGAAGTATTCCATGCTTTCAGGTACAGGAATACGGTGCTTTTCACCGATTACATCAAGGTTTTCAAAAAGAGAGGCAGATTCAGTAAGTTTAACTGCACCGATTTTCTGTCGCTTTGGTGATTCAGGCAACTCTTTCATTTCAAGACCCTGATGTTTATGTAAAAGCTCTCTTACTGCGTGGTAAGCAGGGGTATAATCGCCCCATTCGTTAAGGAGGGCACAGTAGTCGTAACTTGTTACAGTTGGTTCATAAGCACTTCCCGGGTTAAAGTTTGCACCTGCGTTAAAACCAAAGTTTGTACCACCATGGAACATATAGAAGTTGAAACTTGCACCACAGTCAAGGAATTCCTGAACTTCTTTAACAACTGATTCAGGCTTTCTTGTGTGGTGTGAATCTCTCCAATGGTCAAACCATCCGCACCAGAACTCACCGCACATATTTGGTCCGTCGTTCTCGAAATCCTTAAGGCAGTTAAATGCAGTTTTTGCACGAGAACCAAAGTTGAGAACCTTGTAAATGTGTGGTAATGAACCACCTGAAAGCATATTCTTCCAATTTCCGTCAGATGTGAAAAGAGGAACATCAACTCCGCAATTCTTTGTCAAATCTTCAACGAATTTAAGGTAATCCTTATCATTACCGTATGAACCGTATTCGTTTTCAACCTGCATTGCAATAATGTTACCGCCATTTGTCTGTAAATGAGGCTTAAGTCTGCCTAAAAGTTCCTTGTAGTAACGCTCAATGCAAGTGAGAAAATCAGGATACATGCAACGGATTTGCATATTCTTATCCTTTAAAAGCCATGCGGGAAGTCCGCCGAAATCCCATTCAGCACAGATATATGGACCTGGTCGAACAATGCAGTAAAGTCCTACTTTTTCGGCAGTTTTTACAAAACGTTCAATGTCAAGAATACCGTCAAAATGAAATTCACCCGGTTTTGGCTCATGAAGATTCCAACAAGTGTATGTTTCAACTGTGTTGAAACCTGCCAACTTTAACTTTGTAAGTCTGTCCTCCCAATATTCAGGTACAGTACGAAAATAGTGCATAGCACCTGAATAGATTTTGAACGGCTTACCGTCCATATAAAATTCCTTGTTTTTAATTTCAAACATATGTAAGTTCTCCTTTTCTTTAGGGGAAATAATATACTTTTTAATATAATGTGTTTGCATATTCCTGAAGAATGTCTGTAATTAAGCTTTCATTTTCATCAAAAATCTTGTCACACTCTAAAATTTTATCTTCAGTTTCTTCGTTTTCTTCATTTACAAGAATAACATAATGTGAATATGCAGTTTTCAAATTTTCACAAAGAATAGGGGGCAATTCGCTACCGATTTTAGTAACAGCTTTTTCCACTTCGCCACAGAAAGCAATATTGATGAAAAATCGTGTGTGACCGCCCTTTTTGATTTCCTTGTAATATGTCATCAAGGTGTTATATGGTTCAGGAACTTCTTCCAAACGCCATAAATCCCATAACTGCTTAAGTTTTTCCTGTTCTTCAGTTAAAGGTTCTTTTTTTTTGAATATATCAAACAATCCCATTACTTATTTCCTTTCGATTAATGTCCCAACAGATTTAGGTAACACAGGGGACGGTTCTTACTGCTCAATATCATATTTTTTTGACAGCATACTCAATGCCTGTTCCCTGGTAATTTTACCTGTATTGCAGTCAATCATCACCTGAACATCCTTGTCCTTCAGGTCATAGAAGAGCCAAACGATATATGCCAACAAACCGCCGATTGCCGGGATAAGCATAAAGATAAGCCAAAGCATATTCAATGCGTGAGGTGTTTGTGTCACTCCACTTTGCTCCAACTCTTGGAACGAACCTACTTCAACTACTTTCCAACCGACTGATTTGAGACCAAGTATAAACAATCCCAATGCGCTGGAGATTGAACCGGTAAGCTTTGCCATAAATGTTTGCACGGCAAAGGTTATGCCCTTTGCTTCAGTGCCACTTTTGAAACGACCATATTCTGCACAGTCCGGTGTGAACATAAACATTTCAAGACCGACAACCGCCAATGGAATCGAACGTATAGTAAACAGAACTATATAAACAGCAACATTGCCATAACCTATCGCCCATGTGATGATGCTGAGTATAACATAAAGCAATAAACAAACGCGATTTACCTTCATCTTATCAAATCTGCGGATAAGATTTGGCAACAACAGAGCGATGACAAGTTGCGGTACCGTTCCAATTGCACCCACAAGCAATGAGAACAGTGCGCTATGGAACAGATAATACGAAACATAAAGAGTGAATGCGTTGCCGATATTCAGTGCGGAATAGAAGAAAAGTCCGACATAATATATCAGCAAGTACTTGTTTTTGATAAGATATGAAAACATTCTCCTAATGGTAAATGTTTCTTCGCTCTCTGCATGGTAACGCTCTTTGAGTTTAAAGGATGCAGGCATCATCAAAGCGAATGCCATAACACAGATTATCACTGTTATCATACTATAATTCATACCAACTTTTTCGCTGATAAGAACAGTCGTAAGCGTGGAGGTTATACCGACACCGACATAAGTGGAGATGCTCTTGTATGACTGAATGGTATTTCGTTCGTCGATGCTCTGACTCATAGAGGTCAGTATTCCGAATATAGGCACATCACACAGAGTGTAAGCGGTATCCCAAAGTATATACGCAACTGCAAACCAACCCAACTTAACCGCTTGTGAGGAGTCAGAAGGTATAACGAAGGTCAATATCGTGGCTATTGGAATGAGTATAGTGGAAATTCGTATCCACGGCAGATATTTTTTGCCACTTTTAAATTTGATTGAGTCAAAGATTACGCCGAACAGTGTATCGTTTACAGCGTCCCAAATTTTTACGATAAGCATAATCGTTGCCGACTTGATAGGGTCAATGCCCAAAAACAAAAGATAAGTCGTCAGGCACACATTAAAAAGCGTGTAAATCATGTTTTGTCCGGCAAAATATGAATAATAGCTCACCCTTTCAACCGGCTCTGTTGACCAATCCTCTCCGGTTACAAAAAGATTTTTAACTTTTGAAATAACTCCCATATATACTCCTCCTTGGCATTATAAATTAATGCAATATTACTATAAAGAATTATCAATTAAAATCGTTGGGATAAAAGAACAACCGTCTCCATGTGGTCTGTATGTGGGAACATATCCACAGGTTGAATTTTCTTCACCTTATATCCATTTCTACTTAAATAC
>JAZSKT010000226.1:0-15078 GCA_045534995.1 Candidatus Fimenecus sp. | reverse complement strand
CCATTGAAAGACAAGTTGCAACGATAACTACTCCTAAAATCAGGTTCATTACAGCCCCTGCCGCAACAATTATGAATTTCTGCCAAACTTTTTTACGGTTAAAGGCATTTTCGTCTGTACTTTCTTCATCTTCGCCCTCCATACTCACATATCCGCCGATAGGTAAAATTCGGAGTGCATAAGTGGTTTCGCCCTTTTTCTTTTTGAAAATTGCAGGTCCCATTCCAAGTGCAAATTCATTGACTTTTACCTTAAATAACTTTGCAAAGGTAAAATGTCCCAACTCGTGAATTGAGATTAAAAGTCCGAAGAATAAAATTGCTACTAAAAAAGGCCATACCTTTGACCAGATTTCCAAAAAATCACTGCTTTCTGATAATTACTGTTTTGCGTATTTTATTACAAGTTCTCTTGCAATAACATCTGCGTTATAAACATCTTCAACCGAATAAGAATCAACCTTTGGTGCATCGTTCATTACTCTTTCAACGAGTTCGCCGATTTCTAAAAATCCTATTTCACCTTTTCTGAACATAAGATTTGCCTGCTCGTTGGCAGAATTTGCAAATGCAGGATAAAGTCCGCCACGGGTAATTGCCTCACGACAAATATCCATACATCTGAATGTTTCGTAATCAGGTTTATAGAATGTTAATGTTCCTAATTTTGTCAAATCCAATTCTCCTGTAAGAGATTCGATTCTTTCAGGGTAAGTAAGAGCATACTGAATCGGGATTTTCATATCAGGAAGTCCCAACTGCGCTATTACCGCATTATCATCATACTCAACTGCAGAGTGAATTATACTCTCTCTGTGAACTACGATTTCAATTTTTGACGGATGAACATTGAAAAGCCATACAGCCTCAATAAGTTCAAGTCCCTTATTCATCATTGTAGCAGAATCAATGGTAATTTTCTGTCCCATACTCCAGTTTGGATGTTTTAAAGCGTCTGCAACAGTTACTTTACTTAATTCTTCTTTAGTTTTACCGAAGAATGGTCCGCCACTTGCTGTAAGAATGATTTTCTTTAATGCTCTGTTAGTAGGCTGACCTTGTAAACATTGGAAAATAGCAGAATGTTCCGAATCAACAGGAAGAATATCCACATTCCTGTGCTTTGCATTCGTTGTAACTAAAAGTCCACCTGCAACGAGAGTTTCCTTATTGGCAAGAGCAATTTTCTTATTCGCCTCAATTGCTGTAAGGGTGGGTTTAAGACCAGCCATACCAACAACAGAGTTGATTACTGTATCAGCTTCATCCACACCTGCACAAACGCAAACGCCCTCAATACCGGAAAGCACCTTTGTGTCGGTATCAGAAACTCTGATTTTAAGCTCTTTCGCTGCATTTTCATCAACCAATGCGGCAACTCGGGGCTTAAATTCGCGAATTTGTTGCTCTATTAAATCTACGTTAGAATATGCCGAAAGCGCGGACACAGAGTAGCCGCACTTTCTTGCTGTTTCAAGGCTCTGAGTACCGATTGAACCGGTTGAGCCCAATATACTTAAATTTTTAGTCATTTTATATTGACACCTCAAAGATGTTGAATACTGCGTAGAATGCAGCACAAACAAACAGAATACTGTCGAAACGGTCCATGATGCCACCGTGTCCCGGAATAAGATTACCAAAGTCTTTTATTCCGTAATTACGTTTGATAAGTGAAGCCGTAAGGTCACCACACATGCCCACAACAGAAAGTATAACTGACGCAATAATTATAGGCAGATAATTATGCACGGGATTTTCAAAAATAAAGTTATCATACACTGCATATAGAATTACGTTTGCAAGTATGCAACCAAGCACACCACCGATTGCTCCTTCTATTGTCTTTTTAGGACTGATTTTTGGACAAAGCTTGTGTTTTCCAAGAAAACTACCCGCAAAATATGCAAAAGTATCTGTGAAACAAGCCGAAAAAAGAATAAATAAAATCAAGAATATTCCATGAGCATTTGTATAGCCTCTTTCAGGATAATACACTGCAACATCTCTGAAGTACATAAGTCTTGTAAATGAAAAAGGTACGAAGAGTGACGACACTACGACAAATGCCACATCGGCAAACTTTGTGTTTTCGTGGTTGTGAAGCATCGAAAAACAAAGAATAAGAATATATATAGTTATCAAGTATTCAGTTTTTAGATTCAAACCACCTAAATTATTCAGATAATCTCCGTATTGATAATAGAGTGGCGCAAGAGTTGAAACAACAATGCTCAAAATCATTATAGGCTTGTTTTTAAGACCAATTGAGCGATTGAGTTCATAGGTTGCCATAAAGCATAAAAACATTGCAAAAATCAGGAAAAACCATGTATGCATAAAAACAAGTGCAGAAATTCCCATTGCGGTCCACAAAAGACCAAACACAATTCTTTTAGCCATAAAAATCCTCTTTTCTATCCTCAATCGTCACCATAAAAATCAAACTCCGCCGAAACGTCTGTTTCGCTTTTCAAACTCCCTCAACGCCTCGCAAAGATTTTCTTCTGTAAAATCCGGCCAAAGCACATTTGAAAACCAGAATTCTGCATAAGCAGACTGCCATGTTAAAAAGTTTGATAATCTGTATTCACCACTTGGTCTTATAATTAAATCCGGGTCAGGAATATCTTTTGTATAAAGATTTTCCGAAATCATTTCTTCAGTAATATCTTCAGGTGAGATTTCGCCTTTTTTTACTTTTTCAGCAATTGTTTTAACCCCTTGTGTAATCTCGTGACGTCCACCATAATTGACAGCAAGATTCAAAACAACTTTTGTTTCGTATTGACTCTCACCTTCAATATGTTCCATAAGTGCCTGAATATCCTCGGGAATTCCTTTACGGTCACCAATAAAACGAAGGCTGATTCCTTTTTCTTTATTTTCCTCTTTGCGTTCCTCCGCTTCATTGAGATATTCCCTAAACAACTGCATTATAGCGTCAACCTCTTCCTGAGGACGCTTCCAATTTTCAGTAGAAAAAGCATAGAACGTCAGACATTTCACACCAACATCAGCGGCAAACTCACCGATTTTTCGGAATGTCTTTGCCCCCTCAATATGACCTTTATATCTTGGTAAATTTCTCTGTTTTGCCCATCTTCCGTTACCATCCATAATAATGCCAATATGTTTAGGCAAAACCGAAAATTTTGGAATATTTTTTTCTGTCATAATCTTAAAATAAGCAAATCAGGGCGGAATTATCCGCCCGCAATTTGTTTATATCTCCATAATTTCTTTTTCTTTCTTATCAGCGATTGCGTCGATTTCCTTGATGAACTCATCAGTAATCTTCTGAATTTTTGTTTCAGCATCCTTCTGGTCATCCTCTGTGATTTCGCTGTTCTTCTTCATAGTCTTGATTTTATCAATAGCATCACGACGGATTGAACGAATAGCAACCTTTGATTCCTCTGCAGTTTTGCTTACATCCTTGCAAAGTGTCTTTCTGCGTTCCTCGGTAAGTGGTGGGAATGTAAGGCGGATAACCTTGCCGTCATTCATTGGGTTAATGCCGATATCAGAAGCCTGAATAGCCTTTGAAATAGGATTAATTGTGCTTACATCCCAAGGCTGAATAACAAGAATTCGTCCTTCGCTTACTGATACAGCAGCCATCTGCTGAATTGGAGTAGGAACTCCGTAATAATCAACCTGAATTCTATCGAGAACTGCAGGAGTTGCTCTGCCTGCTCTCATAGAAGCAAATTCCTTTTCAAGAACTGCTACTGTCTTATTCATTTTTTCTTTCATTGCATCAAATACTGTATTCATAAATCTTTCTCCTTTATATTCGTCAGATTAATATTATTTCTCGTCAACAACAAGTGTACCTACTGTTTCGCCCTTAACAGCCTTAACCATATTTTCAGGTTGCTGAAGATTGAAAACAAGAAGCGGAATTTTATTATCTCTGCAAAGTGAAGCAGCTGTACTGTCCATAACTGCAAGACCTTTGCTTAAAATATCCTGATGTGTAATCACATCATATTTGATTGCATCGTCAAAACGATTTGGGTCTTTGTCATATACGCCATCAACATTTGTTGCCTTAAAGATAATGTCAGCATCAATTTCCGCTGCGCGAAGAGCTGCCGCAGTATCAGTTGAAAAGAATGGGTTACCTGTTCCGCAACCGAAAATTACAACTCTGCCTTTTTCAAGGTGACGCTTTGCACGGTGGCTAATATAAGGTTCAGCAATCTTATTCATCTCGATTGCTGTCTGAACTCTTACAATAACACCTAACTGTTCAAGAGAATCAGCAAGTGCCAAAGAATTCATAACTGTTGCAAGCATACCAATGTGGTCTGCTCTTGTTCTGTCCATATCGCCACTTGAACGACCTCTCCAGAAATTACCGCCACCAACAACAATAGCAATTTCTGTTCCTAAATCTGCCATTTCCTTAACAGCAGAACATACGCTGTTTACTGTATCAAAATCAAAGCCATGCTTTTTGTCACCGGCAAGAACTTCACCGCTGACCTTTAAGAGTACTCTTTTATATTTTGGTTCCATAATAAAACACCTCCGTGGTAATCCCATTTTACCGATTACCATATTTAGTATATTTTACATTAAAATCCGCCTTATGTAAAGAGTATTTTTTATAATTGCGTTTTAATTTAATTATGTAAAAAGAGCATTGACTAAAATCTCTAAAAGATATATAATAATTTGTATGGTTTTATCACTAAAACACATTTGTGGGGTGTAAAGAATGGCAAACAAGCCTTTTGACATTGAAAAAATAAGTGAAGTTTTTTCATTGAATGGTAATTTTACAGGATATGAAAAAATTAACAACGGTCACATTAACAGTACATATAACTTGATTTTTGAAAATGATGGCAGAATTGATAAATATGTTCTTCAGATGGTAAACACTGCTGTTTTTAAAAATCTTGATGGACTTATGGATAATATTGTTGCCGTAACAAAGCACATCAGTAAAAAGAATAAGGAAAATAACGTTGAAGATGCAGAACGCAGAACATTGACGTTTTTACCTTGCAATAACGGTAAATATTATTACTTGGATGAAAACGGAAACTATTGGCGTCTATACATCTATGTGGATGATGTATACACATGCAACACTATTGACAACGAAGAAATTTTCTATAATGCCGGTGTGGCATTTGGTGAATTCCAAAATATTCTTGCTGATTTCGATGGTGCATCGCTCTTTGAAACAATCAAGAATTTCCACAATACAGTATCACGATTCAACGATTTGAAAAAAGCAATTGAAGAAAACAGAGCAGGAAGACTTGATTCTGTTAAGGAAGAAGTTGAATTTGCGCTTCAGCGTGAAGCAGACACTCATGTTCTTGTTGATATGATTGCAGAGGGAAAACTTCCTCTTCGTGTTACTCATAATGACACAAAACTCAACAACATTCTTTTCGATAACATTTCAAACCAGGGAATATGCATTATCGACCTTGACACTGTTATGCCGGGACTTTCACTTTATGATTTTGGTGACAGTATTCGTTTCGGTGCTAACACCGCTACTGAAGATGAAAAAGACCTTTCAAAAGTAAGTTTAAGCCTTCCCCTATATGAGGCTTATGTAAAAGGGTATTTAAGTAGTGCTAAAGATGCACTTACAGACCTTGAAAAAGAACTCTTGCCATTTGGTGCAAAAATTATGACATATGAATGTGGCATCCGATTCCTGGCTGACTATCTCAATGGCGATATATATTTCAAAACAGCATATCCCGAGCACAATCTTGTCCGTTGTCGTACCCAATTTGAATTGGTGGCTGATATGGAACGCAAAATGAACGATATGCTGAAAATTACAAAAAAATACTTCTGATATAATGAAAAACTCCTGCAAGTTCTCTGCAGGAGTTTTTAACTTAATTCAGTAAACAATTTCGGAAGAAATCTCTTTACTACAAATATTGTTCTTCCAAGCGCAAGGCAAAGAAAACTGCTTTTTGTTCTCAGAATTTTTGCCATAATTCCAATAATTCCTTTGCCTTTCAGGTGGTTTGAAAGCTTTTCAAATCTTGAACCGCAAAGTTCTTTCCTGAAAACCTCTTTTCTTTGCTTATGAGTCATTTTCGCTCGTTTATCACAATTTCTTTCAAGTGCAGAAAACAGGTATCTTGTGTATCTCAATGCAAGACATTCAAGATTTTTGTCGTTAAGCATTTCCCAATATTCAAGTTGGGAATATAGACGGTCAATCTTAACCATAATATCTTCAAAATATGTGGGAATAAAGCTACCTGTTGTGCTTCCTGTATGTTTGACATAATGATATAGTGTATAGTCAAGAATATTGCAGGTATCAACATCCATAAAAAAGTCAATGTTAAAAATAATATCTTCATTGAATTTCATTTTCGGAAATATTGCGCCTGTTGACCTTAAATATTCAACATCATACATTTTATTACAAGGATATCCGTATAAATTCATCAATTCAAGAGGCAGAATTTCATTTCTGACAGACTGCTTATCTTTGAGAATTTTATTGTCATAGCATACGGATTTTGCACCCATAGGCTCACCGCTATGGGTAAAATATTCTTCAACAAGTCCGAATATAACTACCTTTGCGGGATTTTCTTTTACAGACCTTGCAAGAATTTCAAGCATGTCCCTGTCAAAATAATCGTCAGCGTCAAGAAAACAAAGATACTTGCCGGAAATAGCCTTCATGCCTTCGTTACGGGCATTACCTGCACCGCCGTTTTGTGATAAATGCAAAACTTTAATTCTGCTATCTTTTTTTGCATATTCATCACAGATAGAACCGCTGTTGTCATGTGAACAATCATCAACGAGCAGCAGTTCAAAGTCAGTAAAGGTTTGTGACAAAACTGACTCTATACTTCCGACAATATAATTTTTTACATTATAAACCGGCATAATAATACTTATAAAAGGAGCCATAACAACACACCTCCACTATCATAGATTATAATGCAAAAAGTATTTGTTGTCAATTAAATCAACTATATAAATATGCATATTACAATACAATTACAATACTTGAAAAGTATATTAAATAATGATATAATAAACTGTATATAATTAAAATCGACGAAAGTGAGATTTTTTATGAAAAAATTTATCAACGATGTCAAAAGATTCTGGAATTACACAGTATATTCAACGCAGTCTGACTTGAAAGCAGAAGTTGCTGGTTCATTCCTCAGTTGGCTTTGGTGGATTCTTGACCCTTTGCTTTATATGCTTGTTTATTCATTTGTTGCCGTATTTGTTTTTGGCAGTACGGAAAAATATTTCCCTGTATTTGTTTTCATCGGTCTTAACACCTGGCAGTTCTTCAGCAAAACTGTTAAATCAAGTGTTAAGCTTATTCAAAGTAAAAAGAGCATCGTAACAAAGGTTTATATACCTAAATTTGTTTTTATATTTGAAAAAATCGGCGTTTTCGGATTTAAGATGTTTGTATCATTTGCACTTACAGTAATATTTATGATTTTCTATCGTGTACCAGTTACCTGGAAAGTTTTGTGGATGATTCCTCTCTGGTGCTTACTCGTAATCATTACTTATGCAGTTACAACTATTATTACTCACTTTGGTGTTTTTGTTGAGGATTTACTCAACGTAATTACAGTTGTGTTACAGCTTGGCTTCTATGTTTCAGGTATTTTCTATTCTATTGAAACAAGAATTCTTCCAAAAAGCGAATTGATTGGTAACATTCTTATTAACTGCAACCCTATCGCACTCATTATGACAGATATGCGAAATGTTCTTCTTTATAACGGTGAGCCACATTACATTTCCCTTGCAATCTGGGCAGTTGTGGGAATTATCGTTTCTGCAATAGGCACAAGAGTTATTTACAAACACGAAAACAGCTATGTTAAGGTTATATAAGAGGTGAAAACAATGTCAAATTCTGCAATTTCAGTTAAAGACGTAAAAATCAGATACCGTATGCTCAATAAGATGTCATTTTTTCGGGCATTGATGTCACCTAAAAAATTTGGCAAGACCGAATATTTTGAAGCTGTAAAAGGCGTTTCCTTTGAGGTTGAAAAAGGTAAAATTTTGGGTATTGTGGGCAAAAACGGAAGTGGTAAATCAACTCTGCTTCGTGCAATTGCAGGTATCTTTTCACCCGATGAGGGCGAAATAGATTTACACGGCAATTCAATCTCACTTCTTTCAATCGGTGTTGGTTTCCAAAATTCTCTTACGGGTCGTGAAAACATTTATCTTTCGGGTATGCTTTTAGGCTTCCAGAGAGATTTTATTGAAGAAAAAATTGATGAAATTATTGAGTTTTCTGAATTAGGTAAATTCATTGACCGTCCTGTAAAATCATATTCAAGTGGTATGTATTCAAAGCTTGCTTTCTCTATCACCGCAATTCTTGAAACTGACATTATGCTTATCGATGAAGTTTTAAGTGTTGGTGATGCAAAGTTCAAGAAAAAGAGTTATGCAAAAATGAAAGAACTTATCTCCAATGATGAAAGAACTGTTTTAATTGTTTCCCACAGTTCCGAAACAATCAAAAATCTTTGCGATAATGTTCTCTGGATTCACGATGGCGAAATGAAAATGTACGGAACAACTGCAGAAGTTCTTCCAAAATATGATGAATTTATGAAATAAATTATGAGTATTGAAAAGAATAAACCAATAGATTTCGTCATTATTTGGGTTGATGGTAACGACCCTGAGTGGCGCAAAGAAAAAGCAAAATATGACGGTAGTGTTGTTACAACCGCCAATAGTGAGGTTCGTTATCGCGATTGGGATAATCTTCAATACTGGTTCAGAGCAGTTGAAAAATATGCACCGTGGGTTAATAAGATTCACTTCGTAACTTGGGGACACTTACCTCCTTGGCTTGACACAACAAATCCAAAATTAAATATTGTAAATCACAAAGACTATATTCCCGAAGAATATCTTCCAACATTCAGTTCGCACACAATCGAATTGAATTTGCACAGAATTGAAGGATTAGCAGAACAGTTTGTTTATTTTAATGATGATACATTTTTAAACAAGCCTGTTTCACCTGAAGATTTCTTCAAAAACGGTTTGCCTTGCGACACCGCGGCTGTCCATTGTATTTATTTTGCCGATGACAGCGCAGGTCATTTTCACGGTTCGGACATTGAAGTTATTAACGACAATTTTAATAAACATCAATGTATGAAGCGTGATTGGAAAAAGTGGTTTAATCTTAAAAATGGCTTTAAAAATGTTATTCGTACCGCCCTTCTTTTACCTTGGCCATGGTTTCCGGGAATGTATTGTCAGCACACACCCAATAGTTTTTTGAAATCAACCTTTGAAACAGTATGGGACAAAGCCCATGATGTTCTTCACGAAACCTGTTGTCACAAATTCCGTAAAAAGAGTGATGTTAACCAGTGGGTTATGAAGTATTGGCAGATGGCAGAGGGTAATTTCTCCGTAAGAGATGCAGGTTTTGCACAGTGCTATCACATTGATAACGAAATGTTCAAAGACCTTTGTAAAGAATTGGATGCAAAAACTCATTCAATGATTTGCATAAATGACACTATCAACACAGAAAATTTTGAGGAGAAAAAGCAAATTGTTATTGATGCATTTGAAAGGAACTTTCCTGAAAAATCATCTTTTGAAAAATAACAAGCTGAAAAGAGGATTTTAATGAAACCTGATGCAAACAAACCTATAGATTTTGTCATTATTTGGGTTGACGGCAGTGACCCCGAATGGCGTAAAGAAAAATCAAAATACGACGGAAGCGTTATTACAAGTTCCAACAGTGAAGTGAGATACCGCGATTGGGATAATCTTCAATACTGGTTCAGAGCAGTTGAAAAATATGCACCGTGGGTTAATAAGATTCACTTCGTAACTTGGGGACACTTACCTCCTTGGCTTGACACAACAAATCCTAAACTCAATATAGTAAACCACAAAGACTATATTCCCGAAGAATATCTTCCAACATTCAGTTCGCACACAATCGAATTGAATTTGCACAGAATTGAAGGATTAGCAGAACAGTTTGTTTATTTTAACGACGATAACTTCATAAACAGACCTGTAAAGCCTACGGACTTCTTTAAAAACGACTTACCATGCGATGTCGGTGCAATCAATTGCATTTATTTTGGTAAAGACAGTGCAGGATTTTTTCATGCTGCAGACCTTGTTGTTATCAACTCTCACTTCAAGAAAAAACAAGTAATGAAAAAAGACTGGAAAAAGTGGTACCATCCAAAAAACG
Source organism: Candidatus Fimenecus sp. (assembly GCA_045534995.1). GTDB lineage: Bacteria > Bacillota > Clostridia > Oscillospirales > Acutalibacteraceae > Fimenecus. Next base: position 4,827 of record JAZSKT010000226.1, on the reverse strand, counting down.
GTTATATGAACGTTGCTAAAAACATTCTTCTGCACCCTTGGCTCTGGTTTCCCGGTTTTTACAATCAGCACGTTTCAAACAATTTTCTGAAATCCACATTTGAAACTGTATGGGCAGAAGAATTTGAAATACTTGATGAAACTTGTCGCCATAAATTCCGTAAAAACGGTGACGTAAATCAGTGGGTTATGAAATATTGGCAGTTGGCAGACGGTAAGTTCAACGTAAGGCGTGGCGACTTCGCTTTCTGCTATCATGTAAAGAGAAAAAACTTCAGAAGTCTTTGTGCTGACCTGAAAGAACAGACACATGCTCTTATTTGCATTAATGACAATGCAAAGACCGATGACTTTGAAGAGAAGAAACAAATAATTGCTGATATTTTCCAGGAAAAATTACCTGAAAAATCATCTTTTGAAAAATAAAAAAGTTTTTGTCGTAACATCAGTAATTGGGACATGTTACTATTGCAAAAACATTTATATTATGTTATATATTAATGAGGGGTAAAAACCATTTTCAACAAAATTTGAAAAGGAAGAAGAAGGATAAAATGAACATTGAAGTTGATTTTCAAACAGTTGAAGAAGTTGTAACGAGAGATGTCGTTTGTATTAAATATGACGACAAAGAATACACAATTAACAAAGGCAGAATCAGAAAAAATAAATCAGTTGCAATCGATTCTTTCGATTTTTCTGATAAAGAGCTTTCCTATATGCCTGTTATGGATGAAAATAAAAAGTACTACATTTACAATACAAAAAAGAGCTTAAGAATCACGTCAAGGCTTAACCAGATTTTTGGAAGAAGAACAAACTTGCGTTCATTACTGACTAAAAAGCATTTCTGGTTCTATGGACTTTATACAGATAATTCTAATAGGATTAAAGACTGTGATAATGTATACCTTAATGATAAAATAATCGGTAAGGTTATCCGTCCGTTTAGATTTTGGAAATTTACACATTTTGCAATCATTAAAGTTGACGTTGAAGATGTCCTGAATTCAGGTGAAATCCATAGTTCAATCAGTGTAGGCGATGCTGATGGTAACCATATTAGCCTTAACCTTAAGAAAAAACATAAGGGAATAAATTACTATGCAAGAAAACGCATAGGAAGTCAGTACCTTTTAATAAGAAGTACAGTATCATCAGGTAGTATTCGTCTTGTAAATATTCCAATGCAACCTGAATATAAGCGCATCAATTTGTTGAAGAACTCCCTTGCGCGCGCTTTGTCAAAGATAATCGGTAAAAAAGATATTGTTCTGTTATTTGAAAAAGAAACAGCAAAGGCAAATGAGTCTGGTTATTATGTTTTTGAAAAAATAATGGAACAGAAAAACTTGAAGTCAAAAGTTTGCTTTGTTATTGACAAAAACTGTAACGACTATCAAAAGGTAGTCGAGAAATATCCTAATAATACCATTGCCAAATACACATTCAAGCATTATTTATATATCTACATCAGTAAATACTTTATTTCATCGGAATTATCTAACCATGTAATTAATCCAAGATTATATATTGAAAGTATTAACAGAGTAATTGAAAAGAAACCGCTTGTTTTCTTACAACACGGTATTATGTTTGCAAAGCCTGTTGATAATCCTGCAGCAGCCGGATTTAAGAAAACAAATTCAACCATTAATTTCCACAAATGCATTATTTCTTCTGATTTAGAAGCAACACAGTTCTATAAATTAGGATTTGATGATGAAGATTTGATTAAATGCGGACTCACCAAATTTGATGTAAGTAAGCAAGACCCTAATGCAGACAAAATATTGCTTATGTTTACATACAGATATTGGGAAGAAGCTTTGGTTATGAACCCAGATACAATAAAAGACACAACATATTATAAAATTTATATGAAGCTTATAAATGCTTTTGAGGAAAATGGTCTTTTAGACAGATTGATGATTTCATGCCATCCTAAATTTGCAGATTGTCTTATCAATGCAGCACCTAAATATGCAAGCATTATTGAAAAAGACATTAATAAAGGTCTTGAAAATGCAAAGATTTTCATTACTGACTATTCATCTGCTTCATATGACGCTCATTACAGAGGTTCATATATCATTTATTATTGGGAAGAAAAAGAATATCTTATTGAAAATTATCAGGCTATCCCACCTGTAAACGAAGAAAACTGTGATGGTGTTCCTGTTTTTGATGTTGACAGCCTGATTGCAGAAGTTAAAAATGCCATTGCAAAAGATTACAAAATGGACCAGATGTATGAAGACCGTTATAAGAAAATCAATGAGTTTTCTGATGGTAAAAACGGAGATAGATTAATTGCAGAGTTAAAGAATTTAGAAATTATCTGATAAAGGGGATTGTGAAATGATTAAGGTTATGGTAGTTTTCGGTACAAGACCGGAAGCAATTAAAATGGCACCATTGGTAAAAGAGTTAAAGACCAGAGATTGCATTGAAACAATCGTTTGTGTTACTGCACAGCACAGACAGATGCTTGACCAGGTTTTAAACACCTTTGAAATTACACCTGTTTACGACCTGAACATTATGCAGCAGGGGCAGACTTTAACTGATATTACAACAAGAGCAACAAAAGGTCTTGAGTCAGTAATCAAAGAAGTTGAGCCTGATATCGTGCTTGTTCACGGTGATACAACAACAACCTTTGCAGGTGCTTTAGCTGCTTTCTATAACCAGAGAGCTATCGGTCACGTTGAAGCAGGTCTTCGCACATACAATAAGTATTCACCTTATCCCGAAGAAATGAACAGACAGATGGTAGGTTGTATGGCGGATATGCACTTCGCACCTACACAGCTCAGTGCTGACAACCTTTTAAGAGAAGGTAAGAATGAAAAGAGTATCTTCATTACAGGTAACACTGCTATTGATGCTATGAAAACAACTATCAGAGAAAATTATACTCATCCTATGTTTGATTGGGTTGGTAATGACCGTCTTATTTTGTTAACTGCTCACAGACGCGAAAATCTTGGCGAACCAATGTACAATATCTTCAGAGCAATTAAGAGAATTATTGATGAGTATGAAGATATTAAGGTTATCTATCCAATTCATATGAACCCTGTTGTCAGAAAAATTGCTAATGATGTTTTAGGCGACTGTGACAGAGTAAGAATGATTGAACCATTAGAGGTTCTTGACTTCCATAATTTTATCAATAAGGCTTATATCATTATGTCAGACAGTGGCGGAATTCAGGAAGAAGCTCCTTCTTTGGGCAAACCTGTTCTTGTGTTAAGAGATACTACAGAGCGTCCCGAGGGTATTAAAGCAGGTACTTTAAAACTTGTAGGTACTGACGAAGAAGAAATTTATAAAGAAACAAACAGACTTCTCAACGATAAGGACGAATATGAAAAAATGAGTAAAGCAAGTAACCCATATGGTGATGGTTTTGCTTGTGAAAGAATCGTTAACAGCATTATTGAGTGGTTTGCTGATAAAAAGTAAAACGTATATCAGTCGAGATGACATCTTTGCTCATCTCGGCTGAAATTTTAGCAAAAATTTTTATTTAAGTTATAAAAATTACAGGATGTGGTGATTCCAAATGATTTTTGACACTTTAGAAAACATAAAAAATTATGAGGGTACAGGCAGAGTTTATACTGCACTTAAATTCCTTGCCGAAACTGATTTTACAAAAATGGATTTAGGAAGGTATGAACTCCAAGGCGATGATATTTTCTATATGGTTCAGCGCTATGAAACTGACCCTGACAAAACCATTTCCGAAGCCCATAAGAAGTATATAGATATTCAATTTATGGTTGACGGCGAGGAAATAATCGGAGTTGCACCAATTTCCTGCAATAAGACAGAAACAGAGGCAAAGCCTGAAAATGATGTTTGGTTCTATGAATGTAGAACTGAACCTCTTACTCTTATCAAGAACAGTTTTATGGTGCTTTATCCAAACGATTTGCATTGTCCCGGTGTGGCAGTTGACAAACCATTATCCTGCCTTAAAGTTGTTGTGAAGGTGAAAGTATGATAAAAGATGTTTATTCAAAGAAAATAACCGAACTTCGTGAAAAGGCAGGTATGTCAAAATCAGGTCTTGCTGAGCGCGTGAATACTGATGAAGCAACCGTTACTCTTTGGGAAAATGGTGAAAGTGTTCCTTCTGCCGAAAGTTTTTACAAAATGGCAAAGCTGTTTGGCGTTTCAATGGATGTTTTCTTTGAGGCGGAAAAGCTTTTAATGGAAAAAGACCTGACAGAAGGTATGGAATCACTCAACCAGCTTTACAGAATCGGCAGAGGCCCGTCAAGTTCGCATACCATGGGTCCTGAAAAGGCTTGTGTTATCTTTAAAAAGAAAAACCCTGATGCTGATGAATTTAAGGCTGTACTTTACGGTTCACTTGCAAAAACAGGTAAAGGTCACTGCACAGATACAGTTATTGAAAGCACCTTGTCCCCTGTTCCCTGTAAAGTTGAATTCGACTATCTTAAAACTGATATTGAGCATCCCAACACAATGGACTTGTTTGCTTATAAAAATGGTGAGCAGACAGATTTTATCCGTGTTTTCAGCGTTGGCGGTGGCAGAATTGAATTTGAGGGAAGTTCCTCTGCAAAAGAGCCAGTTGTTTATAAATTAAGCACCTTTAAAGATATTAAAGATTATTGTAAAGAAAAGAAGTACCGTCTTTGGCAGTACGTTGATGAGGTTGAAGGCGAATACATTTGGGAACACCTTGCAGATGTGTGGAAAACAATGAAAGATGCCATAGAAACAGGTATTGAGGACGAGGGAACTCTTCCCGGAGGACTTGAGGTCGGATCGTAGCCATGTCGTGCTG
>JAZSKT010000176.1:0-4788 GCA_045534995.1 Candidatus Fimenecus sp. | reverse complement strand
TATTATGAAAAAAAGTTTAAGTATTTCACTTGCAATAATTATGATTTTTAGTGCAATTTCCTTGTCAGCAACTGCAAGCAACGATAATTTCATGACAACATACTCAATTACTGACGGAATTACAAATATTTTTTATACTGTTAAAAACATATTTAACAGTTTTATAGGATTCCTTAACGGTGAAAAGAGGGTTGACTATAAAAGTTATACGGAAATGACTTGCGAAGTTCCGGGACTTGACGACGGATTCATTCCTCAGGGAATCTGTTTTGTTGAAAACATGGGAATGTTTGCAATAAGCGGTTATATGCCGAATGATGATAACGGAAACGAACAATTTTCAAGAATCTATTTTGTAAATCCTGAAACCAATGAAAATAAAATGTTTATTATTGACGGATTTACAGGTCACGCAGGTGGCATTGCATCACATGGAAACGATATTTGGGTTTCATCAGGCGGAAGTTCATCAACTGACGGGAAAGTTTACCATTTTACAGTTGATATGTTTGCAGGTGAAAGTGGTTCAACAGTTAATTATGACGGATATTTTTCTGTTCCCGTAAAAGGCTCTGTACTCTTTTGCGACGATGAAAAACTCTGGGTTTCTGAATTCCACAACAATGACAAAAATAGAAACAAAACAAACAAAACTCATCACTATGGTTCAAATTATGCTTGGTCCTGTGGATATGATTTACCTGTTGATGTTGATTATTCAGCGAATGAAAAACTTGCTCCCGATGTTGTACTTTCAATTCCTGACAAAGTTCAAGGAATGTCTATTACCGCTGATGGCGAAGTTGTTTTCAGCACATCTTACGGCAGAAGAAACAACTCAAAAATGTACGTGTTTGAAAACTATACTAATTGGGACAATAATACCGTTAATGTATTTGAAGAAGATGTTACCCTTTTTGTTTCAAAAAGAAAAAACCGAATTATAAGATTTAAAATGCCAACCTTAATGGAAGGGCTTGATTATCACGATGATAAACTTTATATTGTCTTTGAATCAGGTGCAACAACTTATGCTAATGCTAAAGAAATCAACAAAGATATATGGGAAATGAATATAGACAGTATAATCGAATAATGTACAACAACATAACAAAACACCGTATCAAGCGAACGATACGGTGTTTTTATTTTAGTATTGTTTATTTAGTTGGCATTGCCTGTCTTTCTGCAGAGTAATTGATGTCGATACTCTTCTTAAAGAGCAAGAAGTCATACTGTGGACGCCATTCGTCGCCTGTTTCTACATCACTCTTGAATGTATCTTTGTCAACAGCAACATTCATTACATTGACACCTACTACATTACCGTCCTGCTTATAGCAAGTATCCCAGAATGCGTGGTGGCCGATTTCTTTTACACTTGCAGGAATATACATATATGTAAGTGCCTGACATTGTGTAAAAGCGTCAGAACCGATAAATTCAAGACCTTCTGGGAGTGAAAGATAAACTTCACCAAGTGCTTCTTGTGAAGTAAATGTCGTATCTTCTACTGCACCGTTTGGAACATAAGAATAAACATTTGCAAGTCTTGGAATCTCATAGAAACCGAATGTTTCAATTCTTGTAATTCCCTCTGGAAGATATACTGTTTCCATATTAGCATAGTTAAATGCCAATTCGCCGATTTTCTTAACACTTGAAGGAACTACGTATGTGAGAACTTTCTTTGCATATTCTGCATAGTTCTTATCCTCAACAGCAGGTTCTATTCTGTAACCAAACTCATCATATTTTGCAAAGCCGTATTTTTCAGCTAAATATGTATCACGGTCACAAGGAACACAGATAATTTCTGTCTTGTCTTTATTATAAAGAACACCGTCAATATCGCAGTAATTAGGGTTATTTTCATCAACCTCAATACGCTGAAGTGCCCAGCATGAATAGAAAGACTTACCGTCAATTTCCAAAACATCAGCACCGATATTTATAACCTTAACTTTTTCATCACAGTTAAGGGCATATTCACGGATACTTGTAATAGGCTTTGATTCGTCCTTTTTAATTGTAAAGTTGCTTATTACGTCGGGATTATTCTCGTCGTAAAAAACTTCCATTGCATAGTCGATATCAAGTTCAGTAATATAGCCTGTGTTACTAAACTTGTCGAGCTGATAACCACTCTCTAACTCTTTATATTCAAAAGTATCTTTCTGAACAGTACGAACAGAGAAATACATTGAAAGAGAAACAGCTACAATAATAACAAGGGTAAAAATTACTTTTTTTAATCCATAATTCTTATAGGGCTTGTTAATATGAGGTGCTGCAAGACCAGGTAACTTATAAGTCCATATTTCATCCTCAGGGATGTCGAGTACGATAGGTTCTTCAACTGTATTTGCTACTTTCTTTTCTTTCTTACTCATATCATTCACCCCCGATTAACCTTTATAGCTGCCTGCAGTAGATTTACCTGCTTCGACTGCTTTCTTTTCTGTTACTTCTGCACGGCGTTTGAGAACTTCCATAACCATATTCTGTTTTTTGCTGTCGTAATCACAGAAGAAATATGGAATTGTCATAAGTAAGAAACCGATTACATCAACGATTAACGGAACAGCAATAATGCTTCTTCTTGATGCGTCAATAAAGAGAACGTCCCAGTTACTGTTGAAACCGTATCTGAGCAACAGAAGCGGAATAATAAGACCAACGAATGATGTGATAGGACCTGTGAACCAGCCGAACACACCTGCGAAGTTTTCAAGACGTTCGCCTGAAAGATACATCTGATAGTCATGGATACGGACACCCATATCGTGACCTGCAGTTGTAGGAACTGTCTTTGTCATTTCCATAAAGAACAGTACGATAACACAGATTGTACCACAGAGTACAAGATTATCACCCATGAACCAGATTGCAACGGCAATAACAGCGTTACCTATCGCACGGCTTAACTGATAGAAAATCATAATCTGTTTATATGAGAAACGTTTCAGGAAATATGGTGAGAACAAATCAGGCGGTGTTCCTGCGAAAGAAACGAGTGCAACGATTAAGCTATATGGCAAACCGCTCAAACGGAATGTGTAGAGATAAAGAATTGTAACAAACGGAAGCATACCATTACCAAGTGAGTCAATAAGACCAACGATAGTATTGATAAGCAAATATTTGTTACGGAGAACTCCAAACATACCATCCCAGAACTTAATCTGAACCTTTTCCTCAATAGGCGGCTGAGGAATTCTCTCTTTAATCCTACCTGCAAAGTACATTGTAGCAACGGCGGAAAGTATAAATGTTATCGGAATAACAAATTTGTACATATTGAGGTCTGCCCACTTATAACGGAGAGCACCGATAATTACAGGAAGAACAATTCCAAGAATTGAGTTGAATGTGTGTGAAAATTTTACAGGATAGGTACGAACAAGAATTCTTTCCTGAAGATTTGGACTGATTCTCTTTGAACATTCTTCAAGAACATTACCAAAACCGAATACGTTATATGTAGCAAAAAGAAGGTTTGCAACCCAAACACGTGTTGCAACGTCAGGAATTTTGTAAACCGGCAACCAACCGATAAGGATAACCATTACACACTTTGGAATAACGTCGCTGTAAAGTGAGTACTTATATCTACCATATTTAGGAAGAAGCTTTTTACGCCAGAAGATATTACGTGCACCAACCCAGCCTGTATACAGGAAGTGTGTACCAAAGGTTTTAAAACACGCCGTGGCGTTCATACCCTCTAATCCGTTCAAATATATAATGAATGTACTGGTTTGACTAAACAACTGTGAATAGTCGAACAAAATTGTCGATATACCGAACAACATCATTCCAATATAAACGGCATAAAGTTTCTTTTCTGTCTTTTTAGGCAAAAACCCCAAGTTATCGCACACATACCACCAGATAAGAGCTGAAATATAACCGAGAGGCATATTCAGAATACCAATGACAGAGAATGTGAGATAAGGTAATTTGTAATGGTGCATAATGAGGTAGCAACTGGACCAGAATCCAATATACTCAAGAGTTTTTGAACCCGCATAGTTAGCACCAACACCAACAAATACGTCCTTATATTCTTTATAAGGAACATACTTACCTTCAGCAGGAGTGTCCCAATGAGTTTTGACTTCTGTACCTAATTGTTTTACTTTATCAAGTACGCTCATTTTTATCACTCTCCCTTCCTTTATATATTCGTTTAATTTTACCATAATTTAAAAGTAATAACATCGCTGTTTTAACATTTATTTTTTCTTTGGTAGATTTAAGCAGAAATCGGAATTATCGCTTATGCAATAAGTCCGTTAACATTTTTATTTTTCAAGTATCTGAAGCACCTGAGCAATATCTGTAATCTCATAATCAATTTTAAGATTATCTTTATTTTCAGCACCATGTGGATTATACCAACAACAAAGAATATCAGCGTTATTTCCGCCACGGATATCACTTGTCAACGAATCACCGATAATCATTACTTCTTCACGATTAAATTCACCGATTTTCTTGCGGACTGCGTTAAAAAACTCTATTGACGGTTTTTCAAAACCAATTTCATCAGAAATAAAAATTCCGTCAAAAATCTTATCAAGGCCTGACTGACTGAGTTTTCTGTTTTGGGCAACATATGTACCATTTGTCACTGCATACTGCTTGATTTTGCCCTTAAGTGACTGCACAGTTTCAAGACCGTTATCACAGAAAAACACCTTATCACCAAGAGAATACTGATATTCAAGGTTGAAATCGTCAATTTTATCAAATTCAATACCTTCTGCTTTAAAAAATTCTTCA
>JAZSKT010000131.1:0-4673 GCA_045534995.1 Candidatus Fimenecus sp. | reverse complement strand
TATTACGACTATCATTTCAATGCGGAATATTGACATTTTTCTGTTTTTTATTATATATTTTTCTTGTTGTTGATTATAAAATGAATTTATGATAAAATACGAAAAACTTTAGAGTAACTACTGATTTAATCGAGGTGCAGTATGATATTCTTACTTGTTGTAATTTATATAGTCTTTGTTTCTCTTGGCTTGCCTGATTCACTTTTTGGTGTTGCATGGCCTGTTGTACATCTTGATTTTGGTATAAATGAAAATTTTGCATCACTTTATAGCATTATAACAGGTGTTTGTACTGGTGGTGTTAGTTTTATTGCAGGTAAACTTATAAGAAAATTTGGTACGGGAAAAGTTACACTTATATCCACATTACTTACTGTTGTAGGCCTTTTTTGTATGAGTCTTGCACCGAATATTATAGTGATGATGGTTGGAACAGTTATTCTTGGTTATGGTGCAGGTGTTATTGATACCGCACTTAATAACTTTATTTCACTTCACTATAAGTCACAGCATATGAATTGGCTTCATGCTTGTTGGGGTGTTGGTGTTACAATAAGTCCGTTGATTATGTCAGCGTTTTTAACAGGTGAAACAGGCTCGTGGCGTAATGGTTATCGTGTAATTGCTCTCATGCAGTTGTCAATTGCTCTTGTTATAGCTTTTTCATTGAATAAATGGAAAACAGTAAAAGAAGATTTTTCTGTAGAGGAATCAAATCAGTCACAAAAATCCATTTTTGAAATATTGAAATTTAAAGGTGTTCTTACAAGTATTCTTTCACAAGGACTTTATTGCAGTATGGAGTTCCTGATTGGCACTTGGGGCGCATCATATCTCGTAAATGTTCACTCTTTGTTGCCTGATGAGGCAGCAAAATGGATTTCTTTATATTTTGGTGGAATTATGGTAGGCAGAATCATTTCAGGATTTATTTCTATGAAAGCATCTGATAACACAATGATTCGCGGGGGAATAATTGTTTCATTTTTAGGTATGATTCTTTTATCTCTTCCGTTGGGAAAAGTTTCTTTCCTTGGTTTACTTCTCATTGGTATTGGCTTCGGGCCGATTTTCCCAAGTGTTCTTCATAGCGTTCCTGATAGATTTGGAAAAGAATATTCAGCCGATATAACAGGTTTTCATATGGGCGGAGCATACAGTATAGGTTTTGGAATTCAGCTTGTATTTGGTTTTGTGGCAACTGCAACAACATTTAAAATTACCACATTTGTTTTGCTGGCACTCGCTGTGGGACTTTTTATAGCCAACGAAACAACAATTTCTATTGTAAGAAAAAATAAATAATACAGAAGTGCACATACTAATCAAAAAAGGACGTGATTATTATGTGTACTTCAATTTCTTTTACAACAAAAGACCATTATTTTGGTAGAAATCTTGATATGGAATGTTCTTATGACGAAAAGGTTATAATTACTCCAAGAAAATATCCTTTTAAATTCAGGCATCTGCGTGAACTTGATGAGCATTTTGCTTTGATTGGTATTGGAACAGTCGTCGATGATTATCCTTTGTATTATGAGGCAACTAATGAAAAAGGACTTTCAATGGCGGGACTCAGTTTCAGAACAAGTGCCGTTTATAATGATTTTGATATTGACAAAGAAAATGTATGTGTTTTTGAGCTGATTCCTTTTATTTTAGGGAAATGTTCATCGGTAGATGAAGCAAGAGAATTATTAGAAAATATCAATATTGTTTCAACACCATTTAATGAGAAATTAGAAACTGCAGAACTTCATTGGATGATTTCGGATAGAGACTATTCCGCAACCATTGAATGTGTTCAGGATGGCTTGAAAATATATTACAATCCTGTTCATGTTTTAACTAATAATCCAGAATTTCCAATGCAGATATTTAATCTTAACAATTATATGAATCTTACTCGTGAAGAGCCTGAAACTCGATTTGCAGAAGGTTTTAATCTTAATAAATACAGCAGGGGAATGGGTGCACTTGGTATGCCCGGTGATTTATCTTCAATGTCACGATTTGTGAGGGCAACATTTACAAGACTTAATTCTGTTTGTGGAGAATCTGAAAATGAAAGTATCAGTCAGTTTTTTCACATTCTTCAATCTGTTTCTCAACAAAATGGTTGTGCCAGAGTGGGAGATAGTTTTGAGAAAACTATTTATTCTTCCTGCTGTAATACAGACAAAGGTGTTTTTTATTACACAACCTACAATAACAATCAAATTTCAGCAGTTGATATTCATCGAGAAAATCTTGATAAGAATGATTTGAGAATATTTAATCTCATTAACAAACAGAAAATAAACTTTCAAAATTAAATAAAAAATAGCCGATGTTTTCACATCGGCTATTTTTTTAATCAGTTAAATCTCTTATGCCATTTCCAACACCATCTGCAGCATTTGATGCTGCTTCTCCGATACCATCTACAATATCTGATGCTGCGTCACCAACATTGTCAGCAGCGTCGCCAGCTGCATTGCTTGCATCTGTAACTGCGTTGTTCATTGTGTTATCTCTGTTTGTTGTACTTGTGTTGTTTTCGTTATTATTGTTGTTTGTTGTGGTTGTGGTGCTTCTGTCACCATCCGTCACCATTCCGTCTTCAGCATTGTTACAACCCGTTAAGAACACGCAGACAAGTGCTGTCACCAAAAGAGAAACAAATATTACTTTTTTCATTTTTTTACCTCCTGAAATATTTGTGTATATAGTATTTGCTATCAAACCGTGTTTATTCTATTTTGTAAGAACTCCGCCATCGCTATAAAGCAAAATTAAAATATTATCTTCTTCGCCGGTTACACAATCAATATAAACGAGCAGTTCCTGATTATTATCTGTCTTACAATGAATTTCATAACATAATTGTTCGGTTTTCCATTCTGTCGGAATAATACAAAGTTGAGAGTTTATAATTTTGAGATTGTTATTAAGCTTATTTTCTGCAACAGCGCGAGACAATGCTACATTGATGTTATCTCTGTTTGTATGATTCGAAATATATCCTGATGCATCAAAGGATAAAATTTTACCTTTTTCGAGGCACACACTTACTTTGATTAAATCAGGGTATAATATGACATTATCTTTTGTTGCTGCAAAGTTTATTGTGCAGATTCCGTCTTCGGTATAATAATAACTTTCTTTCATGTCAGTGTAACCGATTTTTTCCAAGAACTTTTTAGCATATCTCACAGCATCATCATATTTTATCTTGATTTCACCTGAAAACTCCGAACCTAACATATAGCATGGTTTACCACCTTTTTTTGTGATAGCAACCGTGCAATTTTCTCCTTTGAAAACATAACAGGGGATTTCACCATTATCTTCGTGTGAGAAAATGAAGTTTTCTTTTTCAGCGGGACATATCTTTTTTGCTATACCAAGGGCTTTTTCCTGACTAATTTCGCTTAATCCTTCTAAAAATTTTGGATTTTTTTGAGTTATATTATCTGAAAACGGACCGTCATAAATTAAAGTAGGTAAATCCGTCATAGCTTGTTCCGTATCATCAAATGCTTGAGCGGATGTTTTCAAATCATTATTCTTATTCATAAGAGTGGAATTCAGGTCTTCAAAGGATAAGTTTGAGTTCTGCATATCGTGACACATTTGATTAACCTGTTCATTTAGTTTGTTACAAAAAGAGTATAATTCTTTTAACTGTTCTCTTTCTTCTTTTGTCAACTGTTCACCTGAAGCACTTTTCCTTTCAAGTGACATAACAAATTCTCCAACCTGTGATAGAAATTTGTATGTGTTACTAATGGTAGTTTCACCTGTTGGTAACATTGACAAACTGTTTTTAGCGCCCGATGATTCGCGCCATAATTCTGCAGATAGTTTTGATAGCATTGTTGGTGTGCTGACATAGATGGTTTTTTGAAGATTCGTCGAAATATTATTTAGATTTTCATCAAGAGCAATTAATGCCATTTGTTTTGTCAACATAGCTTCGCGTTCATACTTGTTTGCTTTAACAGTCTGGATAATACAGAATATACCTAAAACGACAACAAGAGTTGAAATATATAGTATAATTCTTACTGTCCTTCGAGTTGAAAAATGTCTTTTATCCATAATAAAGTACTCCTTTAAACATTTGAAAATATTGTTAACAAAAAATTTATAAATATACTGAAAAAATATGCAAAATCTATTTGCCAAAATGATGTTTATGTAGTATAATTATTATGTTTAAGTATGTAAAATGGGGGCAAAGAATGTGAACGTTTATCTTGATAACAGTGCGACAACAAAACCATGCGAAAAATCGGTTAAAAAAGCACTTGAAATGATGAACGAAAACTTTGGTAATCCATCTTCACTTCACGCTTGTGGATTCAGTGCAAAAAAAGAATTGGATAATGCTCGAAGAGCAGTTTCAGCCTTCCTTGGTTGTCAGGAAAATGAAGTTTTTTTCACACCAAGCGGAACTGTTGCGAATAATACAGCAATTTTTGGTACTGAAAAAGCTCATCGTCGTGATGGTAAGAAAGTTATCACAACATTATTTGAACATCCAAGTGTACTTAAGTGCTTTGAAACTCTTGAGGAACAGGGTTATGAGGTTGTTTATTTAAAGCCTGATTATAATGGCAAAATTAGTCTTAATGAACTCTCTAATGCAGTTGATGTAAACACAATTCTCGTCAGCATAATGGCAG
>JAZSKT010000065.1:0-2307 GCA_045534995.1 Candidatus Fimenecus sp. | reverse complement strand
AAAAATATTCAATTACTGGTTTTGTGCCATCATCTAAATACCAGAGAGACAGTGATAACACTTTGTTTTCCGAAATATCAACTTGAAATCCTGCATATCCAAAATCCCAACAATGAACTGCCCAATATGTTTCGTCCGCAGGAACAATACATCGCCAATCCACTGTTATGGCATCGTATATATTATAGTCTTCGGAATAATCTTGCCAATGCACCCACATATTTGTTGCTTGAGTTGGGGGTGAAGATTTATCGATAGATATTTCACTATCTAAAGAGTCTATTATGCTACTCGCAATGTCACTTGAGTATTTGATTGCAAAGATACTGAAAATAATAACTAAAGCTATGATAATCGATAAAATGGTTTTTTTATTATGTAACATTCGTTTTAAAACAGTATTCGCTTCTATGTAGACCACAACCAATATTTAAATTTTACTTTAAATAAAAGCACAAGTTGATTTCACACAACCTGTGCTTTTACTTTTTATTATACAAATTTTATTTTGCTAATGCGCCAACTTCAAGCATAAAGCCACCGAGCTGTGCACCGAATTCAGGGCCGCCTTCCATAATAAGCTTGCCTGATTTTGTTGATTCAAGCATATCATCTGTGCTTAAAAGGATACCAAGTGCTGATTCAAGGCAGTTGAAACGAAGTGTAAAGAAAGGCATTGCTCTCTTGTATTCGCCACGACCTGCTCTTGATTTACCTGCCTTGATACGGATGAAAGCAGATACCTCAGGGTGATTATCAACTGCGAATGCATAAACACGGTCAGGACTCTTTGTAGTCCAATCCTTGATTTCCGGATGACCTAACTTGTTAAGCTGACTGATACCGCTTGAAAGAAGATAGAAGAAACATTTAACCATAAGTACCTGTGTTTCTTCATCCTTTGGTGCAGCAGTAGCACCTGTAAGTGCTGAAAGTTTAAGAAGTGTCATAAGCATTGCCTTGAATGCGCCAAAACTCTTGAAAACACCCCTCATTTTAGGAAGTGTAGATGGTCCCATCTTACCCTTGAAGAACCCGTTCATTGCTTCAATAGTTTTGAATTCGAGCTCAACATCAGGTGCTTCATGTGCAGAGTCAAGCTTTGTTTCCCATTCACCATCAGTAATGATGAAATGAGTAGCATATTTTCCGCCCGGAGCATCAGCATCAAGTGCACTGACCTGAAGCACTGCATTCATACCATCAAACTGTTTTTTAAGTGATGGTACATCATTAGCGATAACCTTCAAAAGTGGCAATGCAGCATTGAAAAATATTTTTGATGCATAAATTTCATTTTGTTCGTGCATATTATCAACTCTCTTTCTGAACGATTAAGAATTAAACTTCGTCGTCCCAGTTATCGTCTTCTTCAAAGTCTGCATTCATCATTTCACGAACGGATGCGATAATACCGTTAGCATCGATGCCTGCATCAGCCATAATGTCTTCCTGAAGACCAATCATAGCAAAGCTCTTATGACCGAGCATCTTGAATGCACAACCCTTACCATACTGAGCCATAACCTCAGCAACTGCTGAACCAAGACCGCCTGTTACAAGATGGTCTTCAACTGTGATAATTCTTCTTGTGTCAGAAATTGCCTTCTGGATAGCCTCAACGTCGATTGGGCTGATTGTGTGCATATTAAGAACGCGAACGCTGAGTCCGTCATTTTTCTTAAGGAAGTCAGCAGCCTGTTTTGCCTGGAATACACAAGAACCGCAAGCGATAACTGTAATATCTGTACCCTCACAGATTTCAACTGCTTTACCAACTTCAAAGCCGTAATCCTGATTTTCATAAAGAACACGGTCGAAGCCACGGTTGATACGGATATAATATGGTCCGAAGTTATCATAAGCTGCGTTAACTGCGTTTGCTGTTTCGAAACCGTCAGCAGGAACGATAACTGTAAGATTTGGC
Organism: Candidatus Fimenecus sp.; assembly: GCA_045534995.1. GTDB lineage: Bacteria > Bacillota > Clostridia > Oscillospirales > Acutalibacteraceae > Fimenecus. The sequence continues at coordinate 380 of JAZSKT010000065.1, read as the reverse complement.
ATTGCTCTTGTAATTGCAAGGTCAGTGATAGCGTGGTGAGTTGAACCTGCCTGACCGAATGATGTACCTGAGTGTGTAGCAATAATCTTTGCGTTTACATTCTGATAGCAGATGTCTGTGTGAAGCTGGTCGCAGGCACGCATTGATGTGAATGCAGAGAAACCTGAAAGGAAAGGAATCATACCTGCTCTTGCCATACCTGCTGCAACACCGAACATATCCTGTTCTGCGATACCAACGTTGATAACTCTTTCAGGACAAACCTTTAAAACGTCACCAAGCTTTGTTGATTTTGCAAGGTCAGCTGTGATAGCAACAACCTTAGGGTCTCTTAAAATAATGTCGGCAAGTGCCTTACCGTAAATTTCAGCTGTAGAAAG
>JAZSKT010000124.1:0-3616 GCA_045534995.1 Candidatus Fimenecus sp. | reverse complement strand
GCTTCCCTCAAGGGTCTGCTTTATCCAAGTTCCGCCACCAGTTAAGAAAATTATTAGTCCTATTGTAATGGGAATAACGGCGGGATTTATAAATATTTTTTTAACCGAAATGAATTTTTTATCGTCTGTGTAAATAAGTCTGCCAAGCGAGTATGCAAAAACATTAAACCATACTATATAAATTGTGGCATAGATTACATATTCCGAGCCGAAAACATCGCTTATAATGGGAATACCCATATATCCCGCGTTGGAAAATATAACACCAAAGCGAAGTACCTTGCGAATCCGTTCGGGAGCTTTTTTAAACAGTGCTTTAGCTATTACATAAAAAATTATATGTGCTATAAGTCCGTATATAAACACAAAGCCTATGCCCTTTAAAACCTTAAAATCAAATTCCACTATAAAGCCGTGGATAATCATACAAACTTGGGCTACATAAAGGGTAAAAATCGAAAGCGCTTTTGCAAAGCCGTTATCGGCAAGCTTGCTTTTGCGAAGAATAAATCCTGGTATCATATAACAAAACAAAGTAAGCACCGAAATAAAAAGCAAGGATACCTTAACCATATTGCCTCCTAAAAATTTAAAATAAGCATACTTATTATACATCATTATTATTTCCATTTCAAGGCAGTTAATGGTACTCATAATAACAAAATTTGGGGCGAACAGGGGTATCTTTTAGTTAAAAATGGCATAAAATTTAAATAAAATATTAAAAATTTTAAAAACTTTTAAAAAAGGGTTGATTTTTTCCAGTAAATGGCTACAATAGTTATTAGCACTCGGGAGTTTCGAGTGCTAATTTAGATTTATTAAATAATCTTTATGGAGGTTTTTGTTATGACTATTAAACCCTTGGCAGACCGTGTTGTGTTAAAATCGGTAGCCGCAGAGGAAACTACAAAAAGCGGTATTATTTTAACCACCGCCGCTAAAGAAAAGCCGCAAATGGCAGAGGTTATTGCTGTTGGCCCTGGTGGAATTGTGGACGGCAATGAAGTTAAAATGTATGTTAAGGTTGGCGATAAAGTAATTATCGGCAAATATTCAGGTCAAGAAGTTAAGATGGATAAAGAGGAATACACAATTGTCCGTCAGTCAGAAATTCTTGCTATTGTTGAATAAGGGAGGGCTTACAGATGGCTAAACAGATTATTTACGGTGAAGAGGCAAGAAAGGCCCTTCAGAATGGTATTGATAAATTAAGCAATACAGTTAAAATTACACTTGGACCAAAAGGCAGAAATGTAGTTCTTGACAGAAAATACGGCGGTCCGCTTATCACTAACGATGGTGTTACAATCGCAAAGGAAATTGAGCTTGAAGATGCATTTGAAAATATGGGTGCACAGCTTGTTAAGGAAGTTGCAACAAAGACAAATGATGTTGCTGGTGACGGTACAACAACTGCTACACTTTTAGCTCAGGCTCTTGTTCGTGAAGGTATGAAGAATGTTGCTGCAGGTGCTAACCCAATGGTAGTTAAAAAGGGTATGAAAGCAGCTGTTGATGTAGTAGTTGACGAAGTACTTAAGAATGCGAAGCCTGTTGATTCTTCAGAAGATATTGCAAGAGTTGCAACAGTTTCTGCTGCTGACGAATTTGTTGGTGAACTTATTGCTGATGCTATGGCAAAGGTTACTGCTGATGGTGTTATCACAATCGAAGAATCAAAGACAAGCGAAACATACTCTGATGTTGTTGAGGGTATGCAGTTTGACCGTGGTTATATCTCACCTTATATGGTAACAGATACAGATAAGATGGAAGCAGTTATCGATGATGCTCTTATCCTTATTACAGATAAGAAAATCGGCAACATTCAGGAAATTCTTCCACTTCTTGAGCAGATTGTACAGTCAGGTAAAAAGCTTGTTATCGTTGCAGAAGATGTTGAGGGTGAAGCACTTTCAACTCTCCTTGTAAATAAATTTTGAGGTACTTTCACTTGCGTTGCTGTTAAAGCACCTGGTTTTGGCGACAGAAGAAAAGAAATGCTTCAGGATATTGCTATCCTTACAGGCGGTCAGGTAATTACATCTGATTTAGGTCTTGAACTTAAGGATACACAGCTTATGCAGTTAGGCCGCGCAAAGCTGGTTAAGATTTCAAAGGAAAATACAATCATCGTTGACGGTGCAGGTGACCAGGATGCAATCAAGGGCAGAATCGGACAGATTAAGTCACAGATTGCTGAAACAACATCAGACTTTGACCGTGAAAAACTTCAGGAAAGACTTGCAAAACTTGCAGGTGGTGTTGCAGTTATCCGTGTTGGTGCTGCTACTGAAACTGAAATGAAAGAAAAGAAACTCCGTATCGAAGATGCTCTCGCTGCGACAAAGGCTGCTGTTGAAGAAGGCACAGTTGCAGGTGGTGGCGTTGCTCTCCTCGGTGCAATTAAGGCTGCAGAAGCACTTCTCGACACAGAAGACGCAGACTTTAAGACAGGTGTTAAAATTGTTCTTAAGGCTATTGAAGAGCCTGTTCGTCAGATTGCAGCAAATGCTGGTCTTGAAGGTTCAGTTATCGTAAACGAAATCGTTAATGCAAATAAAGTTGGTTACGGTTTCAATTTTGCAACAAGCGAATATGTTGATATGTTTGAAGCAGGTATCCTTGACCCTGCAAAGGTAACTCGTTCAGCGCTCCAAAACGCATCATCAGTTGCTGCTATGGTTCTCACAACAGAATCACTTGTAGCAGATATTCCTGACCCACAAGCTGAAGCAGCAGCTGCAGCAGCAATGGCTCAGGCAGGCGGCGGAATGTATTAATAAGTGCAAAACGCAAAATGCAAAGTGCAAAATGATTTATTCTCGGCTCCCCTTTCAGGGGAGCTGTCTTTTTGTAAAAACGACTGAGGGGTTATATTGATTTTATTCCATTTCAAGTATATAATTAAACTATAATCTAAGGAGTTGATATTATGAAAATTGCAGTAACTTATGAAAACGAACAAGTATTTCAGCATTTTGGTCACTCAGAACAGTTCAAAATCTATGAAGTGCAGAATGATGAAATAGTAAGTATGAATATTGTAAACACAAACGGCAGTGGTCACGGTGCGTTGTCAGGCTTTTTAAAGGACAACGGAGTTGATGTTCTCATCTGTGGCGGTATCGGTGGCGGTGCCCAGAATGCCTTAACTGAAGCAGGAATCAAATGGTACGGCGGAGTAAAAGGAGATTGCAATAGTGCAGTTATCTCTTTCCTTGTAGGAAAACTGGACTACAATCCGGACGCGAAATGCGACCACCATGAACATGAACACGGCGAAGGTCATTCCTGTGGCGAACACGGTTGTAAATAATTCGTAATTCTTAATGCGTAATTCGTAATTGATTTAGAATTTATTTTAATAATATATGGTATTTTTCGTAGGGGTCGGCGTCCTCGACGACCCGAATTTTAGATAATAGATAATATTTAATAGATAAAAGATAATAAATACAAAGAAAAAACGGACACCATTACGATGTCCGTTAATTTTCGTTAATTAGCTTTTGAATTAAACTGCTCTTTCAACCTTCCCTGAGCGAAGGCAACGAGTGCAAGCATAAACTCTCTTAGGAGAGCCGTTTACAACTGCCTTAACTCTTCTAAC
>JAZSKT010000248.1:0-3330 GCA_045534995.1 Candidatus Fimenecus sp. | reverse complement strand
TCCGACTTCAAATACAAACCTATTGCTATCGTTGAGGCAAAAGACAATAACCATTCTGTTTCCTATGGTCTTCAACAGGCAAAAATATATGCACAAATGCTTGATGTTCCTTTTGCTTACAGCTCAAATGGTGACGGCTTTCAGGAGTATGACTTTTTCACAGGAGTAGAACGAACACTCTCTATGGATGAATTCCCAAGTGTTGATGAACTGACAGCTCGTTGGGAAGCACAAGGTATAACTGATGATGAAAAGAGAGTTATTGCACAGCCTTACTATTCAAGTCAGAATACTTATGACCCTCGCTATTATCAGCGTAATGCTATCAACCGTACTGTTGAAGCAATTGCAAAAGGACAAGACCGTCTTTTACTTGTTATGGCTACAGGCACAGGCAAAACCTATACAGCCTTTCAGATTGTGTATCGTTTGTTAAAGAGTAATCTCAAGAAAAAGGTATTGTATCTTGCAGACAGAAACATTCTTGTTGACCAGTCTATACAGCAGGACTTTTCACCACTTGAAAAGACAATACATAAAATCAATTTTGCAAAGGATGACCCTGTTACAATTACTTCGCATGAGGTATATTTTTCTCTTTATCAGCAGCTTGCTGGCAATAGCAATGATGAAGATGACGAAAACAGCGGAGAAGATGCTGTTGAGCGTTTTGCAAAGCTCTTTAATAAAGATTTCTTTGACCTTATCATCGTAGATGAGTGTCACAGAGGCTCGGCAAAAAAAGACAGCAACTGGCGTAAAATTCTTGAATACTTTTCTTCAGCTACTCAGATTGGTATGACAGCAACACCTAAGGAAACAAAGTATATTTCAAACATCGATTACTTCGGTGAACCGATATACACCTACAGCCTTCGTGAAGGCATTGAAGATGGTTTCCTTGCACCGTTTAAAGTTATAAATATCAAAACAAACATCGGTGAGGGGTGGAGACCTTATAAAGGCCAGCTTGATAAAAACGGTTATGAAATAGAAGATAGAATCTATACAAACAGCGACTTTGATTACAACATTATTATCGAAGACCGTACTTATGAGGTTGCAAGAGAAATTACTGAATACCTAAAGAGTACCGATAGAATGCAGAAAACCATAGTTTTCTGTGCGACAGAGGACCATGCAGAACGTATGCGTATTGCTCTTAATAATCTCAATGCCGATATGTGCAAAGAGAATCCTGATTATGTTGTTCGTATCACAGGCTCTGACACATACGGAAAAAGCAAACTTGACTACTTTATTTCTGTTTCATCACATTATCCTGTTATTGCAACAACATCCAAATTACTTTCTACGGGTGCGGACTGTAAGATGACTAAACTTATCGTTCTTGATGAAATGATAGGTTCAATGACAGAGTTCAAACAGATTATTGGTCGAGGTACTCGTTTAAGAGAGAAAAACGGAAAAACACATTTTGTAGTAATGGATTTTCGGAACGTCACAAGACTTTTTGCTGACCCTGATTGGGATGGCCCTGTTGAAATGCATGAAGGATACGACCCAAATCATAAACCTGAAGGTAAAGGTCCTGACGTTGGCGGAGGTGGAGGTGGCGAACCACCAACAGTTGACAAATATATCGTTGATGAAAATGGTTGTAGTGTAAAAATCCTTGAAAAAACAGTTGAGGTTTATGATGCTAATGGTAAACTTCTTCGCTATGAAAGCATTGTTGACTATACAAAGTCTAATATTCTCGGTACATACGCTTCACTTGATAACTTCATTCGCCAGTGGACTGCAGAAAAGAAGAAAGAGTCTATTAAGAAACTTCTTGCGGAACAGGGTATTGATTTGGAACAGATGAAGAAAGAACAGAACATGGAAGATGTTGATGATTTTGATTTCATCTGTCATGTGGCTTTTGATAAAAAACCTTTGACTCGTCGTGAAAGAGCCAATAATGTCAAAAAGCGTGATTTCTTAAGCAAATACAGTGGCGTTGCAAGAGAAATACTTGAAAAGCTTCTTGAAAAATATATGAATAGCGGCATTTACGAAATGGAGAGCAAGTCTGTATTGAAGCTTTTTCCGTTTAAGAAATATGGAAGTACAAGTAAAATTGTTTCATATTTTGGAGATGAAGATGGCTATCATCAGGCCATAAAAGAGCTTGAAGAAGAATTATACAAGGTAGGTTAATTTATGAGTAAGATGACATCATGGCATGTAGGAGTTGCAGCGGAAGCATTTGTTGCTGCACAGTTTGCCAGATTAGGATATGATGTGTCTGTTCAGTATGGTGCAAACCAATCTGAATATGATTTAATTGCTGTTTATGGTGAAAAAATGCTGAAAATATCTGTAAAGGGAAGTCAGGACGGAAGCTGGGGACTTACTCAGGGCCTAAAAAAAGGACGTACTTATCACGAAGCGGCAGAAGAATGGTTATCACGTCACCATAAAAAGACGATATTCTGTCTTGTTCAATTTAAGAATACATCTGAATTTCAAATGCCGAGGATGTATCTTGCTTCCCCTGATGAAATTGCAGAAGTGTTATGCAGAGAAGCTGGTGGGCGCGGAGATACCATTTTGTATGAACATCATACATGGGGACCAACAGCAGGAGCTTACGGCACTGTGGACAAACTCCCTGAAGAATGGTTGTTTTCAGTAGACAGAACAAAAGAAATGTTTGAAAAGTATGGATTATAATGAGGTATAACAATGAGCTTATCAAATTTTGTTAAACGAATCAGAGATATTATGCGTAATGATGCCGGTATTAACGGTGATGCACAGCGTATTGAGCAGATGGCTTGGATGCTTTTCTTAAAGGTTTACGATGCCAAGGAAAAAGACTGGGAATTTGATGATGAAGATTATGTATCAATCATTCCTGAGGAGTGCCGTTGGAGTAATTGGGCTATTGATGACCGTTCAGGTAATGCAATGACAGGTGATAATCTTCTTAACTTTGTCAATAATGTACTTTTTCCTACACTGAAAGGTTTATCTGTAAGCAAAGATACTCCTATCAAAAAATCAATCGTAAAAACTACTTTTGAAGATGCGAACAACTATATGAAAGATGGTGTTCTTCTTCGTCAGGTTATTAATGTTATTGATGAGCTTGAACTTGACGATTATGAAGAAAGTCATGCTTTCGGAGATATTTATGAAACAATCCTTAAGGAGCTTCAGAGTGCAGGTTCCTCAGGTGAATTTTATACACCTCGTGCCGTAACTGATTTTATGGCAAAAATGATTAAACCGAAAATCGGTGAAAATGTTGCTGATTTTGCATGCGGTACAGGTGGTTTCCTTACAAGCTGGCTTAAAGAGTTGGCAACTCAGATTGAA
>JAZSKT010000029.1:0-2368 GCA_045534995.1 Candidatus Fimenecus sp. | reverse complement strand
AGAAGATGGAACCCCAAAATGGCGGAATATATTTTCGCTGAAAGAAACGGTATTTACATCATTGACTTACAGAAAACAGCAAAAAAGGTTGAGGAAGCTTATGCTTTCATCAGAGATATCGCAGCAGACGGCGGCGAAGTTCTCTTTGTAGGCACAAAGAAGCAGGCTCAGAGCTCAGCTAAGGAAGAAGCACTGCGTTGCGGTATGCCTTTTGTTAATGCTCGTTGGCTTGGTGGTATGCTCACAAACTTTGCTACAATTAAGCAGAGAATTAAGAGACTTGCTCAGCTTCAGGCTATGAAAGAAGATGGCACATTCGAACTTCTTCCTAAAAAGGAAGTTGCAAAGTATGAGCTTGAAATCGAAAAGCTTGAAAAGTACATTGGTGGTATCACAGAAATGAAGAAGCAGCCAGCTGCTATGTTCATTGTTGACCCAAGAAAAGAAAAGATTGCAGTTGCTGAAGCTAAGAAACTTGGTATTCCTGTTATCGCTATTGTTGATACAAACTGTGACCCTGACGATGTTGACTATGTTATCCCTGGTAACGACGATGCTATCCGTGCAGTAAAACTTATTGCAGGTGCTATGGCTGATGCTGTTATCGAAGGCAGACAGGGCGAACAGATGGAAGTTGCTGCTGAAGCTGAAGAAGCTACAGAAGAAGCTGCTGAATAATTTATGAAATATTAGCCCGTGGCTTTACTGTTACGGGCTGTTTTAAAACCATTATAATTGGAGGAAAAGAAAATGGCATTTACTGCAAAAGACGTTCAGGCTCTTCGTGAGAAAACTGGCGTTGGTATGATGGATTGTAAAAAAGCTCTTGTTGAAACAGATGGTGACATCGAAAAGGCTATTGATATTCTTAGAGAAAAAGGTCTTGCTTCTGCTGCTAAAAAAGCAAGCCGTGTTGCTGCTGAAGGTGTAGTTGCAGCATATAGCGATGCTAATGCAGGTGCTCTTGTTGAAATTAACTGTGAAACAGACTTCGTTGCTAAGGGCGAACCATTCGTTAACCTTGCTGCTAAGGTTGTTAAGACAGTTGTTGCTGCAAAGCCAGCTGATGTTGAAGCTCTTCTTGCTACAAAAACAGTTGACTCTGACAAAACAGTTGATGAAGAAGTTCAGGAAGTATTCCTTGCTCTTCGTGAAAATATGAAAGTTCGTAGATTTGCTCTTGTTGAAGGACATACAGCAAAATATATCCACGCAGGTGGTACTGTTGGTGTTCTTGTTGCATTTGATGTTGACGATGCAACAGCAGCTAAGGCTGAATTTGATGCAATGGGCAAGAATGTAGCAATGCAGATTGCTGCTATGAACCCTGAATATAAGAGCAAAGCAGACATTTCTGATGAAGAACTTGCTAAGATGAAGTCAATCACAATTGACAGCGCTCTTAATAAGCCTGATTCACTTCCAGTTCCAATCCTTAACAGCATTATTACAGAATCTATTAATGATAAGAAATGGAGCGATGAAGACGCTGAAATCTACAATGGTCTTGACCAGAAGCAGAGAAAGAATTTTGTAAACTTCATTTCAAAAGAAGCTTATGCTACAATGGCAGAAATTGCAGTATCACATAAAGCTGAAATTTCAGAAAACAAAATCTTTGTTGGTCTTGTTCAGGGTCGTCTTGCAAAGCAGATTAAAGAAGTTTGTCTTCTTGAACAGACATTCGTTCGTTCAGACCTTTTCGATGGTGATGTAAACGGATATATCAATTCAGTTGCAAAAGCTCTTGACGCAGACATCAAGCTTACAAGCTTTGTTCGTTTTGAAAAGGGCGAAGGCATTGAAAAGAAAGAAGACAATTTTGCTGCTGAAATCGCAAGTATGATGTAATTTCTTTTATAAGACCGAAAAAGCGTACAGTTTATGCTGTACGCTTTATTTTTTTACTTGTAAAAAATGTAACGATAATGTAAAATTATATTATTAACAATCATATCATATATTTTATTGGTGATTGTTATGAGAAATTTTATATGTGTTTTGTTATCTTTTGTTATAATAGTATTAAGTCTAATTTTTTGTGAGATTCAATATTCTTCTTCAAACAGCATATATCAGAATAAATTTCCCGTTATTATTGTTGATGCAGGTCACGGTGGAGAAGATGGCGGTGCAGTTGCAGATGACGGAACATTAGAAAAAGACTTAAATCTCGATATTTCACTAAAACTTAATGATATTTTATCTGTATTAGGATATAAAACAAAGTTAGTTCGTAATTCTGACACAGATTTACATACATCGGGTAATTCTATTCGTGAAAGAAAAGTATCTGACATTCGTAATAGATTTGCAATTATGAAACAATCTGGTCATTGTTTATATATAAGCATACATCAAAATAAAT
>JAZSKT010000130.1:0-2318 GCA_045534995.1 Candidatus Fimenecus sp. | reverse complement strand
TATGAAGGTATGATTGTTGGTGAATGTTCAAAAAATGAAGATTTAACTTGTAATATTTGTAAAACAAAGCATCTTACAAACACTCGTGCTTCAGGTTCGGATGATGCACTGAGATTAGTTCCGCATACTACTTTGAGCCTTGAACAGTCAATGGAATTTATTAAAGATGATGAACTTATGGAGGTAACACCTGAAAATATCAGACTTCGTAAGACGATTCTTTCAAAAGATTTAAGACTTAAACAGCAGTTCAAGAAAAATTAAAGTAAAGGAGATGATACTATGAAAGGAATGAAAATAGGCATCGACTTTGGTTCATATTCTCTGAAAATATATGCAGAGGGTAAAGGAATCGTTGTTGATGAACCATCAATTGTTGCAATTAATAATCAGACAGGCCATCCTATTGCTTTTGGTAAAGCAGCAGACAATGTTTATGGTAGATGTTATGATGATATTAGTATTTCAAAGGTCATTCATAATGGTGTTATCTCTGACTTTGTAATGGCTGAAAGAATGTTACGATATTATTTACAGCGTGTTTGCGGTAACAGAATATATAAACCCAATATTATTCTTTCATTACCATCTGATATATCAAGTCTTGAAAAAAAGACTTTTCTTGATGTTGTTACGTTAGCTGGTGCCGGTAGGGTTTGCATGGTTGATGGCATTTTAGCTTCTGCATTAGGCTGTGGGATTTCTACAGACAAACTTGGGGGAAGAATGTCAATTGATATAGGCCATCACATTACAGAATATGCTATTGTATCTATGGGCGGAATTGCATCAAGTGGGATAATTAAACGTGGTAGTTACGAAATTGATAAAGTAATTATCAATCACTTAAAAAACGACAGAGATATTCTTATTGGACCACATACTGCCCGCGAGATAAAAAATAAAATCACATCTGCTGAGTCAAGAGAATGTGAAACTGCTCTTTTTGTGTCTGGAAAAAGTTGTCTTGATAATATGCCAATTTCTTTTGAGATTACCTCAACTGAGATATTTCCTTATGTTGATGAACAAATAAATTTGATTGTTAATGAAATTCATAATGAATTTTTAAAAATTTCACCTGATATGTTAGCTGATGCTGCAGACCACGGAGTGTTGCTTTGTGGTGGTGGGGCTTTGATATTTGATATTTCTGAAAGATTGTCTTCTCAAATCGGGATAAGATGTGAAGTAGTTGAGGAACCAACACATTCAAAAATTAAAGGTCTTGGTCAATTAATACAAAATGATAAACTGTTAGATGATAATGGATATCGTTTCATCTTCAAGGATGAAATTCGCGATAGAATAAATAAGTAAAGAGGTTACCGAAGAGGCACCATCCGTAAGGAAGGTGCCTCAATTATGTTTTATAAAAAATGTGGGAGATAACTTCTTTACGAAGTATCTCCCGACAGGTGACTATTATTAAAATTCAATTTTATTTGCTGTTTGTTTTAAAAATTCACAAGATTTAATAAAGGCTGTTCTTTCATTTTCTTTTAAATCAAGAACGATTATATCTTCAACGCCGTTTCTACCTATAACTGCAGGTAATCCAGCATATACATTATTTATACCATATTGACCTTCTAACATTACGGAAACAGTTAATGCACTTTTTTCATCTCCAAAAATTGCTCTTACAATTCTTACAAGAGCCATACCAATTCCATAATAAGTTGCAGATTTAGCTTTAATTATTTCTTGTGCAGCACCTGTAACACTTTTGCTTATTTGATACAAGTCTTCAAAACTGAATTTATTGTTTGATGAATCAACAATATCATAAACTTTCTTTGTAGTTATATACGCCTGTGACCAAGGGACAATTTCGCTATCACCATGTTCGCCAATTACATAAGCATGAACATTTCGTGGGTCAATTGAAAAATAATCACCGAGTAAATAACGAAGTCGTGCAGTATCAAGCGTTGTACCACTTCCAATAACATGGGCGGGGTCAAAACCTGACAATTCAAGTGTTATTTTTGTCATTATATCAACGGGATTTGTTGCAACAAGAAAAATTCCGTCAAATCCACTTTGAACAATTGGTCCTATAATTGACTTGAATACTTCAAAATTTCTGTTAAGAAGAGATATTCTGTCTTCACCATCTCTTTGCCCAACACCTGCGGCAATAACAACAATATCAGCATCGTGACAATCACAGTATTCACCGTCATAAATTAACATATTTCTTTTTGCAAACGGAAGACCATGGTTTAAATCCATAGCTTCGCCGTGCGCTTTTACTTTGTTAATATCAATAAGCAGAAGTTGGTCACATTCACCACTGTTTAAAAGAGCATAAG
>JAZSKT010000187.1:0-7102 GCA_045534995.1 Candidatus Fimenecus sp. | reverse complement strand
CAAAATTCAGGTCCGTACATGGAATATTATGTTCTTGAAGCTCTTTGCAAAATGGGAGAATATGAACTTGCCAAAGACAGAATAAAAGACAGATATGAAAAAATGGTAGGCAAGGATTATTCAACCTTATGGGAGTTTTGGGCTGCTTGGCAAGGCACTAAAAATCACGCGTCGACTGGTGGACCTCTTGTTATAATGAGTAAGCATTTTGCAGGTATCACTCCCCTTTCAGCAGGTTACGAAAAGGTTAAAATCGACCCTCAGTACACTTTGTCCAACAGTATGAATTGTACTGTTCCAAGTGTAAAAGGGTTAATCACTCTAAACTATGAAAAAACTGACGGAGATTATATTATCAACCTTACTCTCCCACAAGATATGAAAGCTGTTTTATATGTGCCTACCGATGCTACAGTAAACATCAATTCACAACCATATTACCAAAACGGTGAATATGTAAACACCGAAATCACTAATGTGGAAATTGTGGAAAGGTAATCTAAAAACTTAATAAATCAACAATAAAAAGAGCAACGCCTATGAAGTTATCATCTAACCTCATAGGCGTTTTCGTACTATTTAATGATTTAATTGTTTAGTATATAATTTATTAGTTTTTAAGTATATATCTACACTTGGGGTAGTTTACACAGCCATAGAATTCACCATATTTTCCTTTGCGGAGAACTAACGGGATTTTGCAATAAGGACATATTTTCTGTTCTTTCATTTCATCAAGAGTATCTTTATATTCTTTCACTTTTTCTTTATGTTCCTGACGAATTTCTTTTCCGGTATACTGATTATTCAAAACAAACTCATATATCTGTTGTTGTGTCTTCTCATCTAAGACAATAGGCTTGTGCTCAACAAATAGTTTCAAGCCTCTATTCATTGCAGGCAGACTACTACAAACAATGGTCTGCAGATTTTTAATGTCACCACTCATATTTGAAATCTTAAAATCATCACATATTAAGGTGATTATTGAAAAGAACGGTACATCACCAAAGTCACTCAAAAATGTTTTCAGATATTTAATATGCTTTTCATTTTGCTTAACCGGACTATAAATCTCATATTTCTTACCACCGCGATAATAATACCACTTGCTCTTTTTGTAATCACCGTAGATTCGTGCGCCGTCGAATGTCTTAACTTCAATTACATAAACACCTCTAACACCTACCATAATCAAATCAATTTGTGAGGTATATCCATCAGCACCATCAATTAAAACATCGTGCAAAATCAATGAATCAGTCATCATTTTAGAATAATATTTCGTCAGCCATTCGCCAAAACTTCCTTTTAGCTCTTTTCCCGTAGAAAGTTTTTTTAGCTCGTCGAATATTCCCATAAATTACCTCTCAAACGCTTTTTTAATGAAGAAATCTGTACCCTATAACTTCTTTCAATGAATCATTGTTGATTTTCGCAAAAGTGGCTGGCTGAAATTTATTTTGCGTTTTTCAGTATTCCTTTAAACTTTATGCTCATAATACGTTCAAACGGCCAATAAGCAATTTTTGAACCTGCTACAAAGGTTATTACAGCAGTAAGTGCTAAAAATATTGGCAACACTAACGCCTCATCCATATCTTTAAAATACTCATAGAATCCAAGATTTCTTAACAAAACGCATAGAGGAAGGTGTATAATAAAAACAGAAAGACTATTTTTGCCTACATAAGAGAATATAGTTTTTCTTTTTGGTGTTATAGTTGCAAAAACTACCGTAAGCAAAATTGCCGCTACATACCAAAGCATACGCCAAGCCATACCCTCAAATGCAGAAAATCTCATTACTGAATAAGATGCTTTACCGGAAGACATATTAAGAATTTGAGGGAATGCATCATAAAATACATAATACACCACGCATGATGCAACAAGTGCAAGAATACCAATGATTATTTTCTTCTTTTCTTTGAACTTTTCAACCCAATCGTTTGACAAATAATAACCTATCATAAAGAATGGTAAAAATACAAGCAATCTCGAAAGACTTGCGATGTGTCCTGCCGATTTATCCACACCTATAAACAATCCTGCTACAAAACACAAAACAAGACACCACTTATTATTCACTCTATCAAGAACAGGTACAACTAATGCATAAATAATAAGCACCTGAATATACCATAGTCCGAATTGTGATTGATAAAAGCTGTAACTTGCTTCATTAATTATAGTAAATAGAATCTGGAAAATCAAATACAACAATAAATTGTTGAAAACCTTATCTTTTACAAGTTTGCCATCTTTAACACTGCTTTTGAAGAAATATCCCGATATAAACAACATAGCCGGCATATGAAAGATATAACAAAATCTGTAAATAAATTTAATAGAAAAGAACTGTGCTAACGGAGAAATCAAATGACAAAGAACAACCAAATAAATCAATATTGCTCTGAAATTGTCAAAAAAACTATCTCTTGGCGCAACTTTTAGCTTTTCCACTTTTATACCCCCCTGTTAATAAAACATATCAGAAAAATTGAAATTTTCTTTTTAAATTTTACCATACAACAAGTCAAAAATCAAGTTCACGTCCTGTTTCTCCTTTTTTATGTCAAAACAAAAATGAGTTTTATTATTTTGATATTTAATATGGAACTATCGGTTTTGACAAACTCTTCTTTGCAAAAATCACATTCGTTTGCTCTTGAACAAAGAAATTAGAATATTGCAACAATAAACAAATTTAGGGGACAACACAAACAAGTATTGTCCCCTATTTATATTTCGACAAAAAATAGGGCGTTTTTTAAACGCCTAACATATTTAGAATACCAAAAACAAAAGCAAAAGTCAATAGATTTTTAAAAATTCTATGAGCATAATAGACAAAATCTCTGTATTAAATAATAAAAAAGTATTAACTTTGTACAAAATTACATATTGAAAAATACTTTTTTCTGTGTTATATTATAGACACAGAAAGGAAACGGTGATTCCAATGTACAGGTAGATCACAAAAGGTTCTTAAAAAATAGAGCTTAGTTTAAAGAGTAAAAATAGTGTAGCAAACAGCACAGACAAAAATATTTTATAAAATTTATATAGATTAAGTGTTTGCAAACTAAAGTTTATTTTAAAAAGAACCTGCCGAAAAAAGTCTTCTGAAAATTGAAAATTAGGTTCTGATGCATGAAAGGTCTCGCTTTTCGAGAATGATTGATGACTGTAAAGAGTGTAATGGAGTTGAAAATCAAGAACAGGAAGACAAAAAAATCTGTAGAATGAGAGGTAGATAAAAAGATGTTAGATATCAAGAGTGAACAGAAATAACCCTCCGAGTCAGTGAAAGATGTGTAAAGAAACATCGGCTCCGAGGGTTATTTCATTTTTATGCCCTTGTTTAAACAATATATTTGCTACCGTCCCAATGGGGCGTTTTTTTATGCCCAGAGGGCTTATTTTTTTGTAAAATTCTTGAAATAGCCTTTTAAGAGTATTATAATTTATTAGTTACTAAATCGTTCAACCGCAAATATTAAGTAAGGAGGAGTCTTATGAGATGGATTAAGCTTCACGAGCCTGTTAAGGTTCCTATTTTTAAAAATGCCATATATGCCTTAAAGCTCGTTTGGGAAGCAGACAAAAGACTTTTAATCGGCTATCTTGTTACAGAAATTTCCAACAAGGTTTTATCCATGTATGTTCAGAACATTTTGTTCTTAAAGGTGCTTTTAAGCATTATCGACGGCGATGCTGATTTCAAAACATATTTTATTTATCTTTTGCTTTTCTTTGGCGTGTATTTCCTTGTAAATGTGATTTCTGCTCTTGCACAGAAAACAAGGCTTGTTTCCACAAAGGTCGTACTTAAAAAGTTAAATAATAAAATATTTGAAAAAGCTACACAACTTGATGTGAGTTGTTATGAGAACCCCGAATTTTACGACAAATATCAACGAGCAACACTTGTACTTTCATCAAGCTATTTTGACTTGATTTGTTGGGATGTTGCCGCAATAATCGGTGGAATTATTGCACTTATCTGCGTTGTGACAACAGTTACGGTTATAAATCCTTTATATCTTTTATTCCTGTTGCCTGTCACATTGGTGTTTGTCATTGAAATTTTCAAAAGCAAGGCAGTTTACAAGCGTGACCTTGAAATGACAACAAACAACAGAATCAAAGCGTATATTCAGCGCACAATGTTCTTAAAAGACTTTTCAAAGGATATGAGAACTTCAAACATCTTTGTTGTGTTGATTCAAAGATTTAAAAAAGCAATTGACGGCAATGTTGTAATTCTCAAAAAATATGGATTGAAGTTGTTCATTTACAGTATGCTCAGCTCACTTTTCAGCGATTTTATACCTATCATAGGCACTTACGCCTTTGCAGGTTATCAGTTCATTTACACAAATGCTCTTACAATATCGGATTTTTCCGTTGTGCTTTCTTCAATCAACTCCGTTCGTGATTCAACCATGAGTATTGCAGAAGGTTTTGATGAACTTTCACAGATGGCTCTTTTCTTCCAAAACTTAAGAGATTTCTTTGATTATGAGCCAAAAATAACAGACGGTGGCAAAGATGCAGAAGAATTCCAAAGCCTTGAATTCAAAAATGTCAGCTTTAAATATCCTGACACAAGCAAGGTTATTCTTAAAAATGTTTCCTTTAAAATTAGCAAGGGTGAAACTATCGCAGTTGTAGGTGTCAACGGAGCAGGTAAATCTACTCTTGTAAAATTGCTTTTACGATTTTATGACCCTGACGAAGGCGAAATTCTGTACAATGGCGTAAATGTAAAGGAATATAATGTTGCTTCCTTACGAAATGCCTTTGCAACTGTTTTTCAGGACTATAAAAACTTTGCAGTTTCAGTTAATGAGAATATTATGTGTCACGAATGTACTGACGAGGAAAAGCAACTTGCAGAAAAAGCACTTAAACGAAGTGGCGTATGGGATAAGATTGCAAGTCTTCCAAAAGGTGCTGACACCGTTCTCACAAGAGAATTTGAAATTGACGGTGCAGGACTTTCAGGCGGTGAAAACCAAAAAGTTTCTGCTGCAAGACTTTTTGCAAGAGAATTTGAAATCGCAATTCTTGACGAGCCAAGTTCTGCACTTGACCCTATTGCAGAGTACAAGATGTATGAAAATCTTATAAAGGTAACAGAAAATAAAACTGTTATCTACATTTCACATAGACTTTCGAGTGCTGTACTTTCCGACAGAATTTTCGTTCTTGGCAACGGTACAATCCTTGAATCAGGCACTCATCAGGAACTTATGGCACAGAACGGCGAATATAGTAAAATGTTCACTTTACAAGCATCAAGTTACAAAGGCGAAAGTGAGGTGAGTGAAAATGTTTAAGAAAAAGGAAAAAGAAAAGACGCTTCACTCAATGCCTTCAAACATTTTCTTCTTTGTAAAACTTCTTTTCAGCGTATCTCCCCTGCTTGTACTTGGCGAATTTATGTGGGGACTTTTAATGATTCTCCCAAACAATCTTATCCGTGTTATCGGTGTTAAATATATCATTGATGTTGTAACGGAAGGACAGGACCTTGAGAGAATTTTCTATGCAGTTATGGTAATTGCAATTATCCTTGTTGCATCGACGGTTATTTCCTGGTTGTTCCGTGAATTTTATTGGAATATGGAAAGAGAAAGACTTTATTACGGTCTTAATCAGAAACTTTATGACAAGGCAAGAAGCCTTGACCTTGAATCATATGACAATCCTGAATTCTACAACAATTTCATTCTTACCATCGAGTCATCTTCAGACAATATTCAGAATCTTTTGGGACTTGTGAGAATGTATGTAGGACATATTATTTCACTTGTGACAGTTTCATCAGTATTGTTGACTATTGACCCTTGGTGTCTTGTGATTATTCTTACTGTTATCTGCATTTTCCTGCCAATCAGTAAAAAAGTTGGCTCTCTTATGATGGAAAGACGAGTTGAAAATGCGAAATATCACAGACGTTCCGACTATTTCCAGCGTGTTTTCTATTTGCAGGATTATGCAAAAGAGGTACGAATGAATAACATTTCACCGCTTCTCATTGACAGATACAATGATGCAGCTGACGATGTTATTAATAATCAAAAGAAATATTGGAATAAAATTTCAGCACTTAACTGTACACAGACAGTTGGTGTTCAGGGACTTGGTTTCCTGTTTATTCTTCCGCTTTATCTCGGATATTGTGTTCTTGTTAAGGAATCACTTACTGCAGGTGACTTTGTGGCTACATTTAACGGTGCACATTCAGTTGCTATGTCGTTCCAATTCTTGACAATCTGGGCATTGGCACGTTTTTCGGAGCAAGGCAAAATGATTGACAAGTATCGTGAATTTCTTAATGCCGATTTCAAGATTAAAAATGGTGGCAAGAAAGTCATGAAAACTGAACCGAAAGAAATTCAGATTAAAAATCTTTCATTCACCTACCCTAACAATGACAAACCAACGCTTGAGGATATAAATCTGACTATCAAGCCTTATGAAAAAATCGCATTAGTTGGTTATAACGGTGCAGGTAAAACTACTCTTACAAATCTGTTATTAAGACTTTATGATGCAACTGAAGGCGAAATACTCATTGACGGCGAAAACATTACAAATGCAACTGCAGATTCCCATCGTGACAGATTCGCCGCGGTATTTCAGGATTTCCAAATTTTCTCTTGTAGTTTAGGTGAAAATGTTGCACTTGATGTTAACCCCAACGAAGAAAGAGTCATGGATGCCTTGAAGCATAGCGGATTCAACAAAGAACTGAAAAACGGAATTGATTCAGAGCTATTGCGAGAATTTGACGATGACGGTGTTATGCTCTCCGGTGGTGAGGCACAAAAAACGGCCATCGCAAGAGCTTTCTATAAGGATTGTCCTTATGTTATCCTTGACGAGCCAAGTGCAAACCTTGACCCTGTGGCTGAATATAATCTTAATCAGGCTATGATTGAGGCAGCTGACCAGAAAACTGTTATTTTCATTTCTCACAGACTTTCAACTACCGTTAATGCCGATAAAATCTATGTTATGGAAAACGGCAAAATTATCGAAAGTGGTAGTCACGCAGAGCTTATGGAACTCGACGGCACATATGCCT
>JAZSKT010000061.1:0-4927 GCA_045534995.1 Candidatus Fimenecus sp. | reverse complement strand
TTTGACTTTGCGATTCCTGCTTTAATCATAATGTCAGAAACAAGTACGCTATCGTCATTAAAATCGTCTGTGGTGAGTTCTACTGTTGGCATATTCTCTGTATTACCCTTGCCTGAGAAAAGTGCTCTTGCGCCTTCCTGTGCCTTATTTGCCTCTTCTTCACCGTGAACAAGTTTTGTAAGCTCAAATGCAAGAATTTCTTTTGCAGTATTTAACTGACTACCTTCCCAACTATCCATCTTTTCAATTTCTTCCATTGGCAAGAATGTGAGCATTCTGATACATTTAAGAACGTCAGCATCGTCAACATTTCTCCAGTACTGATAGAAATCAAATGGTGATGTCTTTTTAGGGTCAAGCCAAACAGCACCTGACTGTGTTTTACCCATTTTTTTACCCTCTGAATTGAGGAGAAGTGTAATAGTCATAGCGTGCGCATCTTTACCGAGTTTTCTACGGATAAGTTCTGTACCACCAAGCATATTGCTCCACTGGTCGTCACCACCGAATTGCATATTACAACCGTATTTCTGGAAGAGTTCATAGAAGTCATAACTCTGCATAATCATATAGTTAAATTCAAGGAATGAAAGACCTTTTTCCATTCTCTGTTTATAACATTCAGCAGCAAGCATTCTGTTAACACTAAAACAAGCGCCAACTTCACGAAGCACATCAACATAGTTAAGGTCAAGAAGCCAGTCAGCATTATTAACCATAAGTGCTTTGCCTTCGGAGAAATCAATAAAACGGCTCATTTGCTTTTTAAAGCAATCGCAGTTATGCTGAATTGTTTCTTTTGTCATCATCTGACGCATATCACTTCGACCTGATGGGTCACCAATCATTGCAGTACCACCACCGATAAGTGCAATTGGTTTATTTCCTGCCATTTGTAATCTCTTCATAAGGCAAAGCGCCATAAAGTGACCAACATGTAAGCTGTCTGCAGTAGGGTCAAAACCAATATAGAAAACTGCTTTACCTTCATTTACAAGATTTTTGATTTCTTCTTCATTTGTTACCTGTGCAATAAGTCCACGGGCAACGAGTTCTTCATAAACTTTCATAACTACCTCCTGAAAAAAATAAAAATCCCCTGCAAAATGCAGAGGACGAAAAAATTTCGTGTTACCACCTCAGTTTACTGTATTCTCACAAATACAGCCTCAACGAGTAACTGACATTACTCTGTACTGTAACGGGTACACCCGACACTCCCTACTGTTATTTCAAAAGTGCAACTCCACGATGTATTTCATAAGCATTACGTATGTTCTTACACCAACCGAACACTCTCTGTAACTGCAAAAGTCTTATTACTTCTTCGCTTCAAAGTCATTGAGATAATTATACACAATTAAAAATAATTGTCAATATTTTTTAGCATTTTCAATCATTTCCGCTGCTGCATCAAGTGATAACTTGCTTTGTTCTATTCCACCGATAATTCTTGCTAATTCTGAAATTCTTCCGTTGTTATCAAGGGATTCAACCTTTGTATATGTCTTATTATCACTTTCGGATTTAGAAATTAAGAAATGATTATCCGCAAAACACGCAATTTGTGCCAAATGGGTTACACAAAGAACTTGTCTGTTTTTAGATACTTCTTTGAGTTTAATGCCAATCTTTTGTGCTGCACGACCACTTACACCGGTATCAACCTCATCAAAAATCAATGTTTGTATATTATCTTTAGATGCTAACACATTCTTAATTGCAAGCATAATTCGTGATAACTCACCACCAGATGCAATTTTTGAAAGTGGCTTTGGTTCTTCACCTGCATTGGCAGAAATAAGAAAAAATATTTCATCAGCACCTGTTTCATCAAAGTCCTTATGATTTTGCACAACCTTGAATGTAATTGACGACATATCAAGAAATGATAATTCATCAGTAATTTCTTTAACAAAAAGATTACTGAAAAGTTTACGATTTTTAGATAATTCTTCGCTTGATTCTTTTAAACATAAAAGTTTATCATTAAGTTCTTTTTCAAGTTCATCTTTTTTCTTATCAAGAAAAGTAATACTATCTAATTCTTTTTGTGCGTTATCAAGAAAATTTAATATTTCTTCTTCAGTTGCACCATATTTTTTAGATAATTTAAATAGAGTATTAAGTCTTTCTTCAATAATATCGAGTTCAGCAGGGTCAACATCGAAATTATAAATAAAATCTTTTAATTCACTTGTAAAATCGCCAATATTATATGATATGTCAGCAACTGAATCTGCAATATTTGTTAAAGTTTCATCAAATGCTGATGCCTTTGTCAACGATACAGAGGCAGTATTCAACATATCATTTACGCCATTAAAATTATCGTTTCCTTCAAAAATTTCAACAGCATTGTTCACCAAACTCAATAACTGTTCAGCATTTTGAAGAACTTTTTTTCGATTTTCAAGTTCTATCCACTCACCTATTCTAATATCAGCATCATTAATTTCATTTATCTGATAAGTAAGCAAGTCAATTCTTCTTGCTTTTTCACTTTCATCAACAATTAAACTATTATATTGTTTCTTTGCCTCGCAATAATCATAGTATGCAGATAAATATTTATCTTTTATTTCACTATTTTCAGCATAGTTGTCTATATATGTATAATGAAGTTCTTCATTTAAAAGATTATGATTATCAAGCTGACCGTGAACATTTACAAGTGCTTGTCCAATTCTTTTCAGCATTGAAACAGTAACTGAAACACCATTTACTTTGCATACATTTTTACCGTCAAGGGAAATCTTTCTTGAAATCAACAATGAATTATCATCTTCGCAAAAGATTCCTAAATCTTCAAGAATGTCGATTACACTTTTATTTATATTTTCAAAAAAAGCTGTAACTTCTGCATTATTACTACCTGTTCGTATAAGTTCACGTGAAGTTCTTTCGCCAAGAATCGCATTAATAGCGTCAATAATAATTGATTTACCTGCACCTGTTTCACCAGTTAACACATTTAAGCCGTTGTTGAAATCAACAACAGCCTCTTTAATAATAGCGATATTTGATATTTTAAGATTTGAAATCATAAAAATCAGCCCTTAAGTAATGTGTTAATTGTATTAATTATGTTTGAGGTTGCATCAACATCCTTACAAGCAACAAAGATGGTATCATCACCTGCTATTGTACCCACAAGACCTGAAAGATTCATACTGTCAAGAGCAATACAAGCAGCATTCGCAGTACCTGAATAGCATTTAACAACGATAATATTCAAAGCAGCATCAGCAGAAATGGCAGAACGCTTAAAAATCATTTTATAATTGTCGTCATTATCAATTTTTTCACTGACAGCGTATCTAATATCATTTTTTCCGAAATGCTCTTTAATAATTTTTAATTCTTTAATGTCACGAGATATAGTCGCTTGAGTAACATTATAACCGTTATCAACAAGCATCTTGATAATTTCTTCCTGGCGTGACACATTGTTATTTTTTATGTAATTTAGAATAAGTTCATGTCTTTTCTTTTTCATCATATTATTCCTTTATGTTAATTTTTGATTAAGAATATCGAAAAATTCATCTGATTTTATTCTTATAAATTCAGCATAATAATCAGATTTTCTAATTATAATTTCAAAATTATCATCTAATTCAAGTGATTTATCACCATCTGTTGACAGACAGATTTTTTGAGAATTATTTGGAGACTTCACAGTTATGACAGATTTTTCATTAAAAACAAAAGTTCTATTTAATGGTGAATGAGTACAAATAGGAGTAAGCGTAATGCACTTTAAATCCGGGTCAATTACAGGACCGCCGGCGGACCATGCATAAGCAGTTGAACCTGTGGGAGTTGAAATCACAACACCATCACCGCGATAACTATTAATTTTTCTATCGTTACAATATACATCAAGGTCAATAAGCTTTATTTCACCAAATCTTGCAATTGCAACATCATTAAGGCAATATCCAAGAAGTTTTTCTTCATTATCTAACTTAAGAATAACTTCAAGCATCATTCTTTTTTCTGAAGTATATTCACCTGTAATTAGTTTTCCAATTAAATTAAGCTCATTTCCTTCAAGACCTGCTAAAAACGCTAAATTGCCTGCATTAATACAAAGAACGGCCTTTTTATGAACTGCAGCATCTTTTGCAGCATGAATAAATGAACCATCGCCACCAATAACAAGAATTAAATCAGTAGATTCATACAAATTCGAAACTATTTTATCAGTTTTAAAGTCTGCAGGAAAAGTTTGAGTAGCCGAAACATCAAAATAGTAGTCAACATTGAATTTTTCAAGATATTTAATTGTTTCCTTGACAACTTCAAAAGTCTTTTCCCTAGTAAAGTTTGGAATAATTCCGATTTTCATATTATTCACCACTCAATTCAGAATGAGATTTCTCAACAATATTATTTATATCATCGTTGCTTACATTTAATGCTTTATCAACTGCTTTTGATAAAAATACAAGGTATTCAATATTACCTTCTGGTCCTCTTATTGGTGAAAAATCCAAGTTAAGTACAGAAAATCCGGTTTCATATGCGAATTCTACAATTCCTGCAATTACTTCCTTATGGGTATTTTTATCTCTTACGACGCCTTTTTTACCTACCTTATCTCGTCCTGCTTCAAATTGTGGTTTAATAAGCGCCACCGTCTGACCGTCTATTTTCAGAAAATCATATAAAACAGGAAGAATCTTCTTTAAAGAAATAAAAGAAACATCTATACTTGCAAAATCTATTTCTTCAGTTACTGTTTCTTTTGTAAGATATCTAAAGTTAGTGCGTTCAAGATTAACAACTCTTTCATCAGTACGCAATTTCCAAGCAAGTTGACCGTAACCAACATCAATTGAATAAACTTTATTTGCACCGCATTGAAGCATACAATCAGTAAAACCACCTGTTGAGGCTCCTGCATCTAAACAGATTTTAT
>JAZSKT010000141.1:0-3273 GCA_045534995.1 Candidatus Fimenecus sp. | reverse complement strand
AATATTCAGCAGAATTTATAGTTGCATTCAGGATTAAAAAATTTATAGGTTATGCTACTGAATTTTTATCTTCAAATAATCTTAAATTAGACAGTGTTAATGTTTTCAAACGTCGTGTGGAATTTATTTTTAAGCGTTGTTTATATAATGGTGCAAAAATAACATTTATTGAAAGTATTGAAATTGGCGACGATGACCATTATATGCATAAATACATTGAAATGGTTGTTGCTCCTGAAGAACAGCACTTGATTACGATTGATTATATTGACTGTGAACATATCCTTATTGACACTCCTGAACAGCAGTGGACAATAGGGGATATTGAACCTGCATATTTAAGTGCTTATCATAGTGCTCTCGGCCAGCCTGTATATATCAATGGATTCTTTTTAGGAAGTGAGTTTCCGTTGGCTGAAAATAACATAGAAAACAATACTGTTTTTATGCGTTATTTCAGCGGAAAACGTTTCGATAATCTCACTCTTAACTGTGGTCATACATATAAAACATGGAATACGGTTGTTGGTGCTGCAAGAGGATTTGAACATCCGGTTATTCGTGAAGATTTCCTTACATACATCAGGGCAATTTCACGAAAAATCAAACCTCGTTTTCAATATAACTCTTGGTATGACCATATGCATGATATTACAAATGAAAATATTATCAGCTCATTTAAAGAGATAGAGGATAATTTATCAAAGACTATGGTGCCACCATTAGATTCCTATGTGGTTGATGACGGGTTTGTTGATTGGGATGCTGATTTCTGGTCATTCAATTCAAAATTCCCTGAAGAGCTTTATCCCGCAGCGTCAATTGCTAAAAAATTCTCCTCACAATTCGGACTCTGGAATGGTCCGAGAGGGGGTTATAATAACAAAACACCTATATTTGGAAGACATATGGAAAAAGCAGGTAAAGGTGGTTTTAATCGTGCCGCAATGGATGTGTGTGTTTCCTCAACCGAGTACATTAAGAATATGACAGATTATTACTTGGATTGTGATAAGAAATTCGACATAAATTATTGGAAGCTTGACGGATTTTTGCTTAAAGCTTGTCCATCAAAAAAACACGGACATATGACCGGTGGGTATAACGAAATGTACCAATATACGGAAATGTGGGAAAATTGGATAAACATTTTCCGTAAGCTTCGCATTACCCGTGAAAGTGTCGGCAAAGATTTATGGATTAACCAGACAAGTTATTGTAACGCAAGTCCGTGGTTCTTACAGTGGGCAGACAGTCTTTGGATACAGAATAGCGGTGACATAGGCTTTACAGATAAAACTGATAGTGGCGAAAAATTGAGTACTCGTGATGTTGATAAAGTTCTTACATATCGTGACGGCTGTTATTACGACTTTAGTGTTACAAGAGATTATCAATTCCCTCACGAATTCATTTATAACCATGACCCTATTTACGGTAATACAGCAAAAATCTCAATGACAGACGAGGAATTCCGTAAATATATGCTTATGATGACAACACGTGGTACAGCATTTTGGGAGCTTTATTATTCATATAATATGTTTAATGAGCCAAAATGGCGTATCAACGCTGATGCACTTCGTTTTGTCCAGAATGATTACGATATATTAAAAACATCTCAGTTTATAGGTGGCTCACCAAGAAACGGTGAGGTGTATGGCTATTCAGCTTGGACAAAAACATCAGGTATTGTTTCTCTTCGTAATCCATCAAATGAGAAGAAAAGCTTTACGCTTACTCTCGATAAAACAATTGGCGTTTATGAAACAACTAACAATCTCAGCAAAGTATCAATTTATCCGTATACAAATGAATATGATGAAAACACATATAACTATGGAGATAAACTCACATTTGATTTATCACCTTGTGAAGCAGTGATTTTGAAGTTCTCTTCTGAAAAGGGAAAAGTTCCGTCACTTGTTTACGGCAGATTTGAAAGTGCTAATGAACTTCTTCTGGTGTTTGATGACAGAATTTATATGGATTCAAACTGTGTTTCCTGTGATGAAGAAATTGCCGGAACGGAATTACTTGCAGATTACAGTACATTAAAAATCACTTTTAAAAATCCTGTGGAAAAAGCATTTGTGTCAATGACAGTAAAAAATGCTTTTGGTACACCTGTTGATGTTCAGTTCAGCGGTAAGAATTATCCTGATTTTATTTGTACAGAAAATATAGTGCCAAGATTAAGGGATGTAGCAATTGAGTTCACATTGAAAAATACTAATAATGAAACACTCATTTCTATAGGTGATATTTTCAATGTAAGCAACAGTGAAGGATATGGAGCAATTCGATTTGGCGAAAAAGCAAGTCGTGGTGATATTAACCTTTCAGCAGGTGATAAACTTACAGTTGTATTTGAACCTAATGGTCTTGCGAAACTTTATGTTAACGGACAATTAAGCAGTTCTTCATATAATAGTGAACTTGGTGAATGTCTTACGGAGCATGATATTGCATCTACAGAAAATGTTGATAATCTTAAAGTAATAGCAAAGGCTCTATCCTTTAAAGAAATTCAGTAATAGGAGTGATAAAATGGCATTAAATAAGCAACTTTTAGCACACACGGATGCACAGGCTTGTGTGGATAATGTTATTTTCACTAACAATGTAAAAATTACTGTGCTTACACCTGAAATGCTCCGTGTAGAATATTCTAATGATAAAAAATTCACAGATTTACCTTCGCAGAGTATCTGGTACAGAAATTTTGGCAAAGTTGATTTCACTTATGAAACTAAAGTTGATATTACTGTTGTCAAAACAGCTTCAACAGAATTTCACATAAATTGTCATTCAGGTGCATTTCAGTATGTAATTTATAAGGACAAAAAACTTACATATTCTAAGTCCAATAATCTTAGAGGTACAACAAGAACTCTTGACCAGACCTATGGACCAAAAGAGCTTGATGATGGTATTATTTCCACAGATGGTGTTTCAATTTATGATGACAGCAAAACCTTGCTTCTTAATGACGATGGTATGCTTTCATCTCGTGAAAAAGATACAAAGGATTATTATGTCTTTGTATATGGTAATAATTGTGTGTCAGGTATAAATGACTTCTATAAAATTACAGGCATGCCACCGCTTGTACCAAGATATGTGTTGGGTAACTGGTGGAGCCGTTACAGAGCATACACTCAAAAGGAATACGAAGATTTAATGGTAGAATTTGCCCGTCGTAACATTCCTTTGACAGTTGCTACTGTTGATATGGACTGGCATTGGGTTGACCTTAAAAAGCAGTTCAAT
>JAZSKT010000147.1:0-2633 GCA_045534995.1 Candidatus Fimenecus sp. | reverse complement strand
CAAATGTATCGAAACCAACCTATATTGCATGGGATAGAATTTATGATATAAACAATTATAAAGCACCCTATGTAAACATTAATTCCAACTATGTAAACACTGTCAATGCCGAAATCAAAGAAATTTTTGATGAAGCAGTAGACGTATTTAATAACGGTGTCGAAAATGGACTGGCATATATTGAAATTTTCACATACGAATATCATATATACAATGATGTTTTATCATTAATTATCACAACAGGTTATGGTGCAACTGATGTGATATACCCCGACTACCATATATTCAACATCAATATAAAAACAGGTGAAGAAGTTACTTTTGAGGAACTTCTGGCTTATAAACATATGACTCTTGCTGAATTTGACAGCAAAGCAATAGAGTCCATATTAGAAAAACATAACAGTTACTATTCAGATGAATATGAAAATTCTGAAGAATACGAACAATTAAAACAAGAAACATTAGATGCATATAATAAATCTGACAAAAAATGTTGCATTCTCCTTAACGAAGAATTTTATTTATATGCAACAATCTTTTCTCCTATTGGAATAGGAGAAGACCATGAATTACTATGTATAAAATAATTCTTAACTATTTAGAGGAGGTACTTTAATAATGAAAATTCAAGGTTCAGTACATAAATACGGTGACCACGTTGATACAGACGTTATTATCCCTGCAAGATACTTAAATACTGCTGACCACAAGGAATTGGCAGCACATTGTATGGAAGATATCGATAAGGAATTCATAAATAAGGTGAAAGATGGGGATATTATGGTTGCAGGCGTTAATTTCGGCTGTGGCTCATCCCGTGAACACGCTCCTATTGCTATTAAGGCGGCAGGTGTTTCTTGCGTTATCGCAAAGACTTTCGCAAGAATTTTTTACAGAAACTCTCTCAATATCGGACTTCCTATTCTTGAATGTCCCGAGGCTTGTGATGCAATAGAAGCAGGTGACGAGGTTTCAGTTGACTTTGACAGCGGTGTAATCACAAATATCACAAAGGGAACAAGCTATAAGGCTCAGCCATTCCCGGAGTTTATTCAGAATATTATTTCAAAAGGCGGACTTCTCGCATCATTAAAATGATGCGAAATTCGTAATGCGTAATGCTGAATTCATAATTATTTGTTTTGTTGGTTATTTTCTTAATTACGAATTGCGAATTACGAATTACGCATTGAGAATGTCACACATTTCTCTCTTTCCCATAAAATGTATTGTAAGTTCAATATGGGAGGGAGGAAATACAGAATGTGTAACTTCTTCGGTAACAATAACTCTTGGTTAATCGTTATAATCATCTTAATTCTTCTTACTGACAACAACGGTTGCAACAACGGCTGTAACAACGGTTGTTCTCGCAACAAGGATTATGACTGTGGCTGCTGCTAATTAAATTAAGCTGAAGTTTAAAACAAAAGAATAAAAAATGTCTTTGGTGGTGGAGGGATTTTCTCTTCACCACTTTTTTAATTGAAAAAAATATGGAATACTACGAAATTAATAGAGAACCTGAAAAGGCGTTGCTCATTTGTGTTGACACGGGTGACTTTGATGCTGACGCCTCCATAGAAGAACTTACGCTCCTGACGGAAAGTGCAGGGGCTTCAGTCGTTGGCTCAATAATACAAAGAAAAAGCACTCCTGACGGTGCAACTTATCTTGGTAAAGGCAGACTCGAGGAAGCAAAACTTTTCTGTGACAATCAGGAAATCGACCTGATTGTCTGTGACGGTGAGCTGACTCCATCACAAATTCGCAATATTGAAAATGCCACAGATGTCCGTGTTGTTGACAGAACACAGTTAATTCTCGACATTTTCGCTTTACGTGCAAAGACAAGCGAGGGTAAATTGCAGGTTGAACTCGCTCAGTTAAAGTATTCTCTCCCCCGTCTTACGGGTAAAGGCAAGCAGTTGTCACGACTTGGTGGCGGTATCGGTACTCGTGGTCCCGGTGAAACAAAACTTGAAAGCGACCGTCGTCATATTATGAGAAGAATGCACGCTTTACAGGAACAGTTAAACGAGGTTGAAAAAAGACGTGGACTTCTCCGCCGAAGACGAGAAAAAGACGGTGTCATTACAGTAGCATTGGTCGGCTACACAAATGCGGGAAAATCAACACTAATGAATGCTTTGACAGATGCAGGGGTGCTTGCCGAGGACAAGCTTTTTGCAACTCTTGACCCAACTTCCCGTAAACTTTCACTTCCAAACGGACAAGATGTTATGCTCATTGACACGGTTGGTTTCGTCAGCCGACTTCCCCACGATTTGGTCAAGGCGTTTAAATCAACTCTTGAAGAAGCAAGTGAAGCTGACGTTATTCTCAATGTGTGTGATGCGTCAGACATTCATTGTAGTGAACATATTGAGATTACCACCGATATTCTCCGTGATTTGGGCTGTAAAGGTGACAACATCATCACCGTAATGAATAAGTGCGACAAGGCAGAAAATGTCTTTGACCTTATTTCTATTGGCAAAACCGTTATGATTAGTGCATTAAACGGTGTCAACCTTGATTTGCTCTTAAAGGAAATCGAAAAAGTCCTTGAACTGAAAAGTGTTACTCTAAATCTTCTCATCCCTTTTTCGAAAGGTGGCGAAGTGAAT
>JAZSKT010000073.1:0-2480 GCA_045534995.1 Candidatus Fimenecus sp. | reverse complement strand
ATATGTTTGTCAAGAAGATGTGATTAAGGTTTCTCTGTTAAAACAAGCAAAAAATATTATTTGCAACAATTCATTGCGTGACTTTTGGGTGCTATTATGTAATAATATAGTCAAAAGGAGGCGATATGAAATGTCTAAAGTATCAAAAAATCTTAAAAAAATCAGAACAGAGAAAAAACTTACACAAGATGCCCTGGCAGAAAAAATTCATGTTACTCGTCAGGCAATTTCAAATTGGGAGAACGATAAAACCAAACCGGATATTGAGTCCCTTGAAATGTTGGCAAAAGTTCTCGAGGTCGATATTGAAGAATTGATTTATGGCGAAAAGAAAGAAGTCATCATTTCACAGGACAAGACAAAGCAGAAAAACCGTATCAAAATCACCCTTGCTGTGGTAGGTTCAATTTTTGTGGCATCAGGTCTTTCAATTTTGTTTTTTGGATTCTGGCAGGATTTCAGCATTTCCTTACAGACAGCATTTTCAATAGTGCCTATGATTGCAGGTCAAGGATTCGCCTTATATACATATTTAAAGAGAAAAGACAGTCCCAGTTGGCGTGAAAGTGCGAGTATTATCTGGACGATTGGTACAGTTGCAACAATCGCACTTGTGGACGGTGTTCACAATATCAGTTGGTCATATACAGATTATCTTGTGATTGACTCTGTGCTTTTGATTCCGATATTGTTCATTTTCGGCTCTGTTGTACCTCTTGCTTTTTATTACTATATGTCGGTACATATTGCAACTATTGGAAACTGGCAGAACTTACTCTTTTCGCTTTTCTTTTTCGCAGTAGGAATATTGTTTACATATTATCTTTTACGCGATAAAGATGATGTAAGGGGTAAAATTGCACAATGGATTACAATGATAGCATCCATTCCACAAATGGTAGTGCTGATTATCGCAGGTTTCAGAACAGAACTTTTATCAGAATCAATGTCAGTTCTTTTTGCAGGATTGCTCTCATTCTTCCTTTGTGTATATATTATATCAATGGATAATACAGTTGTCACATCACCGTACAAACCAATTTCAGCAATCGGTATTTGCGGTACAATGCTCGGTCTTTCATTGGGTACAATGTTTGATGCACCGAGTATGATAGGTGATGATTTAATTGGTTTTGTAATTTCAATCGTCCTGTACATTGCAATACCATTAGTTGTGGTAACGATAAAACGAGAAGATTTTGAAGATGAGCCGTTTAAAATTGCAAAAATTGTGATTCCACTCGTTCTGATTGTTCTGTCGTTTGTGCATGCGCTTGTTGAGGAATATGTGGAGCCGGTTGTAAGCTGGGATACAAAATATCTTATATACGATATTGTTTATTATATCGGAGCAGCGTTGTCAATAGCCTTTGGCGGAATGCTCGTTTATCAGGGTGCAAAGGAAATAAAAATACTGACTATAAATTTAGGACTTTTAACTGTATTTGCACAGCTGTTGGGAATTTATTCAAATGTAGGAGATAACAATATGTTTATCTTTGGTGGATTACTCGTTATTTTCGGTGGAGCAATCATCTTTGTCAACTGGAAAATGCTTTCAATTAAAAAATCCCGACAGGAACAACTGAACGGAGGTGGCACAGATGTTTAAAAAATTTATGCTTCCGATTTTAATTGTATCTATTGTTGTCCAATTGCTTGTGCCTGTTGGAATGATTGGCTATGGCAACAAAGCAGAGGAGGACTTGCAGAAATACGGAAAGGAATTCAAAATTCCTGTTTATATTCAAAATATTTATAATGGCTCTGTGGAAGTCAAATTTTACGACTATTTTTATTTGTATAACACAGGGGATTATATAGTTCTTGAAGAAAATGAGAACGGATATACTAATCTTGAAAAGGTTCAGTCAAAAAAACCAAAAACACATGATTATATCTATGTAACCTCGGAAAATCAAATCAAATTAGGTGCTGAGTTTTTAATTGATGCTGACATTACTGCGTGGAGGGTAGGAGAAGATTCTGCATATCTCGTTATTAAGGTTTATAACGGAGAATTTGAAACTGTTGAGTTGTATATGGACGATGTTCCTGCAGAAGAATGGTTTAAAACTGCAATTGTATCAAAAGACGAGTATGATAATGATATTTTAATACAACAATAATAAACTCTCAATTTATTGGGATATACATAATTTATATGCATAAAATTATGTATATTCACATAAAACATGCATAAAAATGCACTTAAGCTGGTTTTTGACCTGAAAATTTGCATAAATACTTGATTTTTACAAAAAAGGGATATATAATCTATTCACAAATCAAATAATTTACATAAGGAGTAGATTAAAATGAAAAAGTCAGTTAAAATTCTTTCAATTATTCTTGCTCTTGTTATCGTAGTTGGTTGCTTCGCAGCTTGTGGCGGTAATGAGGATGAGGCTGGAATTAAAATCGGTGTTCAGACAAACACAACAGGTGACATTTACGCATCAGGTGACTTCGGTGAAGAT
>JAZSKT010000127.1:0-3819 GCA_045534995.1 Candidatus Fimenecus sp. | reverse complement strand
ATTGCATTAACAGTATTTTCAATTTGGTGAGCACCTGCAAGATGCGTTGTATATTCCGTTCCCTTATAGAAAAAAGTCATTTCGCTTATGGTATCGGAAATGAGTCTGCTTTCTTTTGGATTAGTGATTATCAACTTACTTTTGTTTTCCGCTGATATTTCAGTAATTACCTTTAATGCTTCTTTTGTCTGGTTAAATGATGTTATAACAGGAACATTTTCCTTAATAATTCCGCATTTTTCAAAGGCAATTTTCTCAATTGTGTCACCCAAAATTGCTATATGGTCAAGGGAAATTGAAGTTATGACAACTGCCTCAGGCTTTTTCACAACATTTGTTGCATCAAAGCGACCACCAAGACCTACTTCCAATACCACATATTCACATTCTGCCTTTACAAAGCAGAGAAATGCCGAAACCGTAATAGCTTCAAATTCGGTGATAATAATGTCTTTTTTATTTAATTCTTCAATTTTTTCACGGACTTGTGTCACACATTCTGCAAAAAGATTTTTACTGACATTTTTGCCGTCAATCTGTATTCTTTCACAGAAATCAATGACATAAGGCGAAGTAAAAAGTCCTGTTTTTTTGTCACTTGCTATAAGCATATTGGAAAGCATAGTAGAAGTTGAACCTTTTCCGTTTGTACCTGCTACATGAATAATTTTCAGTTTATCCTGTGGGTTATCGAGTAAGTCTAAAAGCATACTTATTCGCTCTAAACCGGGTTGTATTCCAAATGCTAACAGCGAGTGAATGTATTCTACTGATTCGTTAAATTTCATCATTTCATTTTCATTGAGATGTCGAAGGCTTTTACAGAGTGAGTCAATGCTCCGAGAGAGATAATATCAACACCTGTTTTTGCAACAGAAGCAATATTATCGAGTGTGATATTTCCTGATGCCTCTGTCTTTGCTCGTCCGTCAATAAATTTTACACATTCGCTCATCTGCTCATTATTCATGTTGTCGAGCATAATGATATCAGCACCTGCTTCTACTGCTTCTTTTACTTCGTCAAAATTTCTTGTTTCCACTTCGATTTTAACCATATGGCCAAGTTTTGAGCGAAGAATTTTAACTGCATTTGTAATTCCGCCACCTGCATCAATGTGGTTATCCTTAAGCATTGCACCGTCAGAAAGGTTGTATCTGTGGTTTTTACCGCCACCGCAAACTACCGCATATTTCTGTAATGCACGAAGTCCGGGAAGTGTCTTTCTTGTATCTGTTACAGATGCATTTGTACCTTCACATAGTTTAACTGCCTTGTTTGTTGCAGTTGCAATGCCTGACATATGCTGAATGATGTTGAGTGCTGTTCTCTCACCTTTTAAAAGACAAGCAGTTTTGCCGTTGAATTCCACGATTAAGTCACCTGCTTTTACTTCTTCACCGTCATTTTTATGAACTGTATATGTGAAAGTATCGTCAAGCAAAGTGAATACTCGCATTGCTATATCAAGACCACAAAGGACACCGTCAGCCTTTGCCACAAAATATGAGTCGTTTCTCTGGTTCTCGGGAATAAGGTAATCAGCAGAAACATCAATATAATTAATGTCTTCACTAATTGCTTCTTTTATAAGATAATCTACATAAAACTGATTTAATTTCATTGGTCATTGACCTCCTTGAGAATTATATAAGCAACTGTTGCAAGGCTTAATGCTTCGCAATAGTCAGGAGTAATTTTGAATTTACCGTTTTTAAGACGAGTTAAAATTTCACGAACTCGTTTATATCCGTTTCGTACTGCATCTTCATTTGCGGGCATTACAAAATATGAACGTTGCATAATATTACGAATTTCTGTACGAACACCCTTGAATAACGGCGCACCGTCAAGGTCTTGTTTTTCTATTTCAGTAATCTTTACTTCAGGATATTTCATTTCTATACAACGGACAATATCGTCGGCACAGCGTTTTCCGAATACAAGAGCCTCTAAAAGCGAGTTACTTGCAAGTCGGTTTCTGCCGTGAACACCTGTATTTGAACATTCACCAACTGCATAAAGTCGAGAAACTGTTGTTCGGGAATTTAAGTCAACCTCAATTCCGCCCATTAAATAATGCTGACAAGGGAAAATTGGAATCAAATCTTTTGTAATATCAACATTATACTTTAAGCAACCCTGATAAATTCCAGGAAAACGATTGAGAAGATATTCTTTATCACGGTGAGTAATATCAAGATAGAAATTGTTACTACCTGTTCTTCGTGACTCGATGATAATTGACTTTGAAACAACATCACGAGGTGCAAGTTCAAGTCGTTCATCATAGCGATGCATAAATCTTTCTTTATTACAGTTAAGAAGATATGCACCCTCACCACGAACTGCTTCACTTATCAAAAACTGCTCGTTTTCGTCAGAATTAAATGCTGTTGGATGGAACTGAACATAACTTAAGTCCTTAATTCTTGCACCCAATTCAAAAGCAAGGCGGATTCCGTCACCCGTTGCAACTTTTGGGTTAGTTGTGTATTTATAAACACGACCGATACCACCCGTTGCAAGTACACAGTAACTTGAAAAGATTTCATCCTGACCGTCAGAAGTGAGAATGTGAGCACAAATACCGCTTTTTACTCTTGTCAATTTAAAAACAGGAGTGTTTTCGATTATGGTGATGTTATCTCTTTTCTGTGCTTCAAGAACCATTGCACGAACCATTTCAGCACCTGTTGTGTCCTTATGGTGAACGATTCGTCTGCGACTATGACCGCCCTCAAGAGTCATATTAAGTTCTCCGTCTGCTCTTTTATCAAATTCAACACCATACTCGATAATCTTGCGGACTTCGTCTGGTCCTTCTTCCACAAGAACAGTAACAGCATCAATATCGTTTGCCTGTTTACCTGCAATCATAGTGTCATTTATATGCAGTTCATAACTGTCATTTTCCAAATCAAGAACTGCGGCAACACCACCTTGAGCAAGTGATGAATTTGAGTCTGTATTGCTCTTTTTAGCAAGAATTATAATATTAAGATTTTCGGGTAATGAAAGTGCCGTATTAAGTCCTGCGATACCGCAACCGACTATGAGCACATCACATTTTTTTGACATTTAACTTCATCTTCTTTCAAAAATGAAACAATTTTAAATAAACATAGTTATACGAATAATATCATACCATATAATTCTAAAAAATAACAGATGTTTTTAATATTTTGTGTATATATTTTAATTAAATTATGAGTAAATCAAACAAAAGAAATCCCCGACAAGTGTCAGGGAAAATAAATGTTGTTTAATTTTCGGATTGCCGTCTTTTATTGCTTTGTAATATTCGTCATCTTGTTTTTCACCGTCATATGTTTCGTCAATATATCGAGCGTAAAGGTCTGCGTTGTATGTACCGTCACCATAATCGGCATCGGCAGAACAAAGATATTTGTAATCATTGCCATACTTACTGAAAATCTGATTCTCGTATGCATTTATCCATTTTTGATAAACTATTGATTGCTTATAATTATTCAAATCATAGTTTTCTTCCAATGGCTCTGTGCTGTTTATTCCGCCACCTGTTATTGTGCCGTCAGGGTGAGCAATACCACGGCAAATATAGTATTTACCCACTTCCGGATAATAATCATCATAGCCCTGTTCAATATACTCTTCTTCCACATCAAGATAAATGCTTGTTCTAAGCCAGGTTACACCGCCGACTTTGTAATATGAAAGTGTTTCACCCGCAGGAATATTACCCTTTATGCACTCTGTCACCGTAACCTTACATTCGGTAAATGGTCCTCCGTAATAGTCAATTACTTTCGGGAATTTATGAAACAACCTATCGTG
>JAZSKT010000239.1:0-1629 GCA_045534995.1 Candidatus Fimenecus sp. | reverse complement strand
GGCCATAACTTTGCTGTTGTGGACGAAGTTGACTCAATTCTTATTGACGAGGCAAGAACTCCTCTTATTATTTCCGGTATGGGCGACAAGTCCAACGAACTTTATAAGGTTGCCAATGAATTTGCAAAACGCCTTAAGATGTATAAGGTTAAGGAAGTTGATGCAAAGCAGGGTATCGAAAATATGGTTCCGGATGAGTATGACTATGTTGTTGACGAAAAAGGAAAAACAGCATCTCTTACAAAGACAGGTATCAAAAAAGCTGAAAAAGCATTTGGTGTTGAAAACCTTGCAGATGTTGAAAATCTTACACTTCAGCACCATCTTGACCTTGCAATCAAGGCAATCGGTGATATGAAATGTGATGTTGACGATGTTGTAAAAGACGGTCAGGTATTGATTGTTGGCGAGTTTACAGGGCGTATTATGCAGGGTCGTCGCTATTCAGACGGTCTTCATCATGCTATTGAAGCAAAGGAAAATGTTAAGGTTGAACGTGAGTCAAAGACTCTGGCTACAATCACTTTCCAGAACTATTTCCGTCAATATACAAAGCTTTCAGGTATGACAGGTACTGCTATGACTGAAAGTGGCGAGTTCCAGGAGATTTATACCCTTGACGTTATTGAAATTCCTACAAACAAGCCAATGATTCGTAAGGATGAAGAAGATGTTCTTTATAAGACAGAGTTAATTAAGTATAAGGCTATTATCGAACAGATTTTAGAATGTAATAAAATTGGTCAGCCTGTCCTTGTCGGTACAACAAATATCGAAAAGAGTGAACTTTTAAGTAAGGCACTTCGCAAAGCAGGTATCAAGCATAATGTTCTTAATGCTAAATACCACGAAAAAGAAGCAGAAATTATTGCTCAGGCAGGTGCTCTCGGTGCTGTTACAATTGCTACAAATATGGCAGGTCGTGGTACTGACATTATCCTTGGTGGTAACCCTGATTATATGGCTCGTGCTGAAATGAGAAGAATGGAATATTCTGACGAGCTTATTGCAGAGGCAACAGGTTTTGCAGAAACTGACAATACAGATATTATTGAGGCACGAAAGACTTATCGTGAGCTTGAACAGAAATATAAGGATATGTTAAAAGACGAAGCAGACAAGGTTCGTGAAGCAGGAGGCTTGTTCATTATTGGTACTGAACGTCACGAATCACGCCGAATTGATAATCAGCTTCGTGGTCGTGCAGGTCGTCAGGGTGACCCTGGTCGCAGTAAGTTCTATCTTTCTGCAGAAGACGAATTACTTCGTTTGTTTGCAGGTGACCGTTTCTATAATATTATTGATGCCTTTAAGAGTGCAGCAGAACTTCCTATCGAGGCAAAAATCTTTACAGGAACAATTGAAAACGCACAGAAAAAGGTTGAAAGTAACCACTTTGCTGCACGTCGTAATGTCCTTAAGTTCGACGACGTTATGAATGAGCAGAGAAAGAAAGTTTACGAACAGCGTAATCAGGTGCTTGACGGATTTGACATTCACAATGCAATTCTCAAGATGTTTGACGGATATTTTGCTGAACAGGTTGATTTCTATTGTCCTGCATCACAGTCACCTGATGATTGGAACAGAGCAGGTCTTGTGAAAAAACTTAAGTACCTCAGTGAAGAA
>JAZSKT010000214.1:0-2998 GCA_045534995.1 Candidatus Fimenecus sp. | reverse complement strand
GATTTACAAGGTGTATGGGGTGGTATTGACTTTCTTCGTGAAGTAGCCCCAGCCAGCTGACCCGAAGTCGGTAAAAATGTTGCAGTCTGTGGTGGCGGTAATACAGCTATGGATGCTTGTCGTGTGGCTGTGCGACTCAGTGCTGAAAATGTTTATGTTATTTACCGTCGTACAAAGGACGAAATGCCTGCTGACCCACAGGAAATCCTTGAGTCAGAAGAAGAGGGCGTAGTATATAAATTTCTTACAAATCCAATTGAATTTACAGGTGAAAACGGAAAGCTCAACGGTGTAATTCTTCAAAAAATGGAACTTGGGTTACCTGACGAAAGCGGTCGTCGCAGACCTGTTGCAATCGAAGGTGCAACCGAAGAAATCGCACTTGATAGTGTAATTATGGCAATCGGTCAGTATCCGAATCTTACAGGCTTTGAAAAACTTGAAGCAACCCGCAAAAACACAATTTCAGCAGATGAAAGCAGATTCACAACATCAGTCGACGGAGTATTTGCAGTAGGTGATGCGACAAACAAGGGTGCTGATATTGCAATCGCATCAATTGGTGAAGCACAAAAAGCATCAGTTGTAATCGATAGATATTTGAATGGCGAAACAGTTGGTTATAAAAAGCCATATTTTGTTGAGCGTGACAGTAAAGATATTGACTATTCAAAATTCGAAAAATCACCAAGAGCCAAAATGCCACATATGACTCCTGCTGACAGAAAAACAAATTTTAAAGAAGTTAATTTCGGTTTTTCTGAAGAACAGGCAAAATCAGAGGCAAATCGTTGCCTTGAATGTGGTTGTCACGATTATTTTGAATGTAAGCTTATTTCCTATGCAAATGATTATGATGTGAAACCATCAAGATTTGCAGGTGAAAAACATAACCGTAATCAGGAAAATGCAAATGACCTTATAGCTCGAAATACAGACAAATGTATTCTCTGTGGACTTTGTGTAAGAGTTTGTGAAGAAGTAATTGGTAAATCAGCAATCGGACTTATTAATCGCGGTTTCAATACTCTTGTTGAACCAGAACTCTCTAAACCACTCAAAGAAACTGATTGTATCGCCTGTGGTCAGTGTGTTGCACTTTGTCCTACAGGTGCTTTGCGAGAAAAGACTTCCTTTGCGAAGAGCGTTCCTGTTAAAGAAAACTCAGTTGAAAGTATTTGTACTCGTTGCAATAATCTCTGTTCAGTTGACTACCGTTATATTGGCTCAACAGTAACAAGAGCATTACCTGTCGGTAATGGTATTATTTGCAAGGGTGGACGATTCAGCGTGCTTTCACAGCCAACAAAAAATGAAATTAGTGATTTGTCAGTTCTCCACAATAAGAACTTTGCAATCGTTATTGGTGGAGATGTTTCAACCGAAACTGCATATATTCTTAAAAAGTATGCAGAAGAAAATAATGCAGAAATCTTCACAACAGCAAAAGAAACTGAAGCAAATTGCTATGCAATTTCAAAACTTGGAATTGAAAAGTTTGCAGATTCAATTAGTACAGAATTTTTGCTTCAGATCAATACAGATATCGACACTTCTGCTAAAAAGATTATTGTCAAATTGTCACCGTATTGTGAAAACGGAACATTCTTCGATAAATACGGTAATAAGAGAGAGCAAAAAGCAATATTCACAACTGATGTTACCTTTGCAAATCTTATAAATAATAAGCTTACCAATAAGATTGACAACATAACAAATGAAGCTAAAAAAGCAGTCAATGCAATCTCAACAGGCAAAGTGTCAAACGAAGAAATAATTGCAAGTAGTTCAAAATTTTAAAAGTAATAATAAATGTCCTTGCCATAATGACAGGGACATTTATTAATTATATGTAAAAAATATTGTATTTCCTTGATAAATAATAATCTTTGTGTTATTATTTTTAAGGTGAATGTTTATGAGAATTACTGAAAAACTTATGGTAAAAGACCAGTTGATTTCCTTTGAGGTCTTTCCGCCAAAAACAGATTCAGCCTTTGAAAGCATTGAATGGTCTGTAAGGGAATTGGCTGCCTATAACCCTGATTTTATGAGTGTTACATATGGTGCAGGCGGTGGCACAAGTCAGTACACAACAAAAATTGCATCTCTTATCAAAAACCGACTTGATACAACTGCCTTGGCTCATCTTACATGTGCATCAACACCAAAGGATAAAATTAAAGAAATTCTCGATACATTAAAGGAAAATCACATTGACAACATTCTTGCCATGCGTGGCGATATTCCCCAAGGCTTTGAGAAACCTGACGGTGAATACTATGAATATGCCTACGAGCTTGTAAAGTATATCAAGGAATATGGTTATTTTGATATTGGTGGCGCTTGTTATCCCGAATGTCATCCTGAATGTGACAGTTTAGAAAAGGATATTGACCGCCTTAAACTTAAAGTTGACAGCGGTGTTGATTTTCTCATAACACAACTTTTTTATGATAACGACATATTTTATTCCTTTATGGATAAAGTCCGTAAAAAAGGTATTTATGCACCTGTTTTTGCGGGAATAATGCCAATTACAAATATAAAGCAAATCGACAGAATAATTTCACTTTCAGGAACAAAACTGCCTTGTGAAGTAACTGCATTTTTAGAGAAATATAAGGATAGTCCTGAAGATTTGGAAAAAGCAGGTCTTGATTTTGCAATTAAACAAATTAATGACTTACTGGATAATGGTGTAAACGGAATACACATTTACACAATGAATAAACCGTATGTTGCAAGAACCGTATTAAAGGGGATTACAAGATAATTTATGTTCGGATATGTAACAATAAATAAACCTGAACTTAAAATTAAAGAATATGAAGCATATAAAGGTATTTACTGTACTCTTTGTAAGGAAATGGGTAAGGAATACGGAATTTTGTCACGATTTCTTTTGAGTTATGACGGTGCTTTTTATGTAATGTATAAACTTGGTTTATCAAAGGATGAAATCAAGTCGGATCGTAGCCATGTCGTGCTGTGAGCC
>JAZSKT010000066.1:0-5084 GCA_045534995.1 Candidatus Fimenecus sp. | reverse complement strand
CCATACAATTCAAGAGATTTGTTTTTTAAAGATAAATTTGGTAGCGTTTGTGCAGGTGAAAAGATTCATTTTCGCCTTTGTTTGCCACGCTCTTTTTGTTGCAGTAAAGCATATTTCCTCATTCGTCGTGATGACGGACATTATGAAGAAAGAGAGATGCAGTGGGCAGGTATGTGTGGCGAAGATGCTGAAATCTGGGACATTCATACTGACATAGAAAAAGAAGGTCTGTATTGGTATCATTTTGATTATTGTTCATCTTACGGCAGAAGCTCTGTTCTTCAGGCTGAAAACGGAATCGGCGGATTTGCAGGGTCGTATTCTGCACGCAAAGACTGGCAGTTAACTGTTACCGAAAAAGACTTTACAACACCTGATTGGCTCAAGGGCGGAATTATTTATCAGATTTTCCCTGATAGATTTTATAATTCAGGCATAAAGAAGAAAAATGTTCCTGCTGACAGAGTAGCGCGTTCTGATTGGGGAAATGAACCTGAATGGCGACCAACTGCAGAGGGAAAAGTTCTTAACAACGACTTTTTTGGTGGTGATTTAAAGGGTATTCAGGAAAAATTGCCATACCTTAAGTCCTTGGGTGTGAATTGCATTTATTTAAACCCTATTTTTGAATCACACTCAAATCACCGTTATGACACAGCGGATTATAGTAAGATTGACCCTGTTTTGGGAACGGAAAAAGATTTTAAAAATCTTTGTGAGTCTGCAAAAAAGCAGGGAATTCATATAATTCTTGACGGAGTGTTCTCTCATACAGGTGACGATAGCATTTATTTCAATAAAAAAGGCAGATATGAAACTTTAGGTGCTTATAATTCTCCTGAAAGTCCATATTATAAATGGTACAAGTTTACAAATTATCCTAACAAATACCAAAGCTGGTGGGGATTTGAAACATTGCCTGAGGTCATTGAAGAAGGGAAAGAATATCGTGAGTTTATCAATGGTGAAGGTGGAATTATAGAAAAATGGCTTAGAGCCGGTGCAGACGGATTCCGTCTTGATGTTGCTGATGAGTTGCCTGATATTTTTATTGATGAACTTCGCGAAAGACTTAAAAAGACAAAATCAGATGCTTTGTTAATGGGTGAAGTGTGGGAAGATGCCACAACAAAACACAGTTATGGCAGTCGTCGTCGATATCTTTTAGGAAGTCAGTTCGATTCTGTAATGAATTATCCTTTTGCAAATGCTATTCTTGACTTCTGTCGTAACGGTAAGGCAGAAGCATTCATGGAAACTGTAATGCAGATTGTGGAAAATTATCCGAAACAGTGTCTTGATGTTATGATGAATCATATTGGTACTCACGATACTGAACGAGCAATCACAAAAATTGCAGGTGAATCCTGTGAATATCGTGACCGTGTATGGCAGTCAGAACATTTTCTTGATGAAGAAAAATATGCAAAAGGTGTTAAACTTTTAAAATGTGCTGTCGCATTACAATACACTTTGCCCGGTGTGCCATCTGTCTATTATGGTGACGAGGCAGGTATGCAGGGTTATAAAGACCCGTTTAACCGTGGCTGTTATCCTTGGGGAAAAGAGAACCAAGAACTTGTTGCTTTTTATAGGATATTAGGTGAAATCAGAAGAAATAATAAAGTTTTTTGTGACGGATATTTTTCTTCTGTTTCAGGGATGCTTGGTTGTGTGGCATTTCGTCGTCATAATGAAAATGGTGATATTATGATTATTGTAAATCGAAACGAACATTCAATAACATATCATTTACCTGATTTTTACAGAGATGCAAAAACTCTTTATGGTGATGCGGTGCAAAGCGGAGAAGTAAATATTGACGGATGCGCTTTTGTTATACTTTCCTTGTAAAAATATCCGGGATATGATATTATTTAGATGAAAAAATATTTGGTGGTTAAAAAATGACTAAAACATTTGGTTACTTATCTAAAAATCAAAGAATACTGTGGATTTGCCTTCGTGTAATTATTTTATGCTGGGGTATCTATGGCCTTTTTCACGGTTCGGTCGTTGAATTTTTAGAAGCTATTTTTGCCATCATTTTTACTCACCTTTGGGATTTCTTCCAAATTTTTGGAACAAAATCATTTATAATCGAGATTGAAGCATCAACACAAACGATGCTTACACTTTTTATTTTTGTGGGCGTTTGTGTCGGCTCAACTATCAATAACAGAACAACTTTTGAGCATTTTGATATTGTGACTCATTTTGCTTCAGGTGTGATTTCCGCCTGGTTTGGTTATGATTTTGCAAATATTATTTATCGTAAGCGTGGAGATTTAGGTCCTGCTATGTCCTCGCTTTTCTCAATAACATTTGCTCTTGGAATTGCAGTAGGTTGGGAAGTTTATGAATTCACAATGGACAGCCTTTACGGAATGACACTTCAAAAGGGCAATACAGATACAATGGTTGATTTCATCAGCTGTTCTATAGGTGCTGTGATTACAATGCTTTTTGTTGCATTCTTGCGAAACGGAATTATCGGTAAGGACAAGGAGAAAGTTCGTGAAGAGCGCAGATTAGAAAAAGAAAAACGACTTTTAAAGGATAAACTTTATAAAGAACACCTTGAATCAAAGGAGGAGACAGAATGAAAAAAACAGTTTCATTGTTTCTTGTAGCAGTTATTTGCATATTTTCCTTTGCTTCTTGTTCAGGTCCTGCAAAAGTGAAAGTAAACGGAACGAAAATAGACAATGAAGTGTATGCCTATTTTAAGGATTTGCACGACGGAAATGAGTCCGAAATGGAGAAAGCAATTTCAAGATATGTGACGATTAATTCAGAGTTCAATAACAGAAGTTTGTCGCTTACTTCTGCACAAAAATCTAATTTATCATCAAATGTTGACGATTTGTGGCATTTGTATGGAATTCACTATCAAAAATTAGACATCTCAAAACAGACTTTGTACAAAATTGAAACATCAAAGGTTT
This sequence comes from Candidatus Fimenecus sp., assembly GCA_045534995.1. GTDB lineage: Bacteria > Bacillota > Clostridia > Oscillospirales > Acutalibacteraceae > Fimenecus. The sequence goes on along the minus strand of JAZSKT010000066.1, from coordinate 2,136 downwards.
ACGAAGATATTTTGCTTGACTATTATTACGGTCAAGGTGGTGTTGAGCCTGTAAGTGAGAACGAATTGAAAAAGTATTTTAGTGCAAATTATATTGCCATTTCTTATGCCACGGAATACCTTTTCAACATTGATGAAACAGGCGCAACAGTACCAATGACGGATACTGAAAAAGCAGCAATTATCAATGGCTTTGCAACTGCAGAGGGACTTGCGAATACAGGAACACCTATTGAGGGTGCAACTGATAAAGAAGTGCATAATGCTCTTATCAATTCGTCCTATGATGGAAGTTTCCCAAGTGGATTTTATAAGGAAGTTGCAAATGTAAGGGTTGGTTCTACATCCACAATCGTGCTTGATGATTATGCGTTCCTTGTTCACAGAATGGATGTTTTTGATGAGACATACGATTATTATGATTCATACAGAACTCAATGCTTAAGAGAATTAAAAGGCGATGCCTTTGACAAAATGGTTGACCAATGGTCGCAAAGATATAAAGTACAATAATAACCCGACCCGTCAACGCATTGAAAATGCGGACGGGTGCCCCGGAATCTTGTTGTTTCACAATAAAAAGGCAGAAAACTCTGCCTTGATATAAGCGCCCGTAGCTCAGCAGGATAGAGCGTTCGCCTCCTAAGCGAAAGGCCACGCGTTCGAATCGCGTCGGGCGTGCCAAAAACCGTCTTATAAGAGGCGGTTTTTATTTTTCATAAATTATCCTCTTTTACTTTTCGCATTTTTATGGTAGAATGATTGTGATATTGCAGAGAAACAAATTCTTCAAAGGGTGTGAATTATATGAAGATTGTTTTACTTACAGCGCTTGGCGTTGGCGGAGCATCTGTTATCGGTGCGCTTTTTGGCTTTGCATTCAAGAAAATCAGCCACAAATTTAGCGACATCATTCTGTCTTTTGCGGCAGGTGTTATGCTTGCGGCATCTGTGATTGGACTTGTTCTGCCATCTTTGGAATACGGCGGTAAGTATTCTTTACTTGTAACTGTTGCAGGGGTTTTCTGCGGTGCGTTATGTGTCAATCTCATTGATAAAATTGTGCCTCATCTACATAAAATGACAGGTGTAGATATTGAAATTCATCCTGACACGAAAAAACAGCTGGACAAGGTTTTGCTTTTCGTAATCGCAATTGCCATTCATAATCTGCCTGAGGGTATTGCGGCAGGTGTTGGTTTTGGCACTGGCAATATGGCGGATGCCATTGTTATTGCTGGTGGTATCGCTTTACAGAATATTCCTGAAGGTATGGTGATTATAGCCCCAATGCTCGCTGCAGGAATAAGCCACAGAAGAACATTTTTAATTGCAATAATTACAGGTATTGTTGAGGTTATCGGCACATTGTTAGGCTACTTTGCAGTAACTGTTTCAACTGCAATTCTGCCTTTTGCATTAGCCTTTGCAGGCGGTACAATGCTTTATGTAATAAGTGACGAAATGATACCTGAAACTCACGCTCACGGAAGTGAACGAGGAGCAACATATTCATTGTTGGCAGGTTTCTGCTTAATGCTTGTGTTTGATGTGTTATTAGGATAGGAGATATAAATATGATTAAGTATATTGGTGTAAATGACCACAATATTGATTTGTTTGAGGGACAGTACATTGTTCCAAATGGTATGGCATACAACTCATACATTATTGATGATGAAAAAATCGCAATTATGGATACTGTTGATGCAAAGTTCAAGGATGAATGGTTTGCAAACATCAAAAGAGAAATCGGTGACAAAACACCTGATTATCTTATCGTTCAGCATATGGAGCCTGACCATTCAGCAAATATTGACGAGTTTGCAAAAGCATATCCAAATGCTACAATTGTTGCAACAGACAGAGCATTTGTGATGATGAATAAGTTTTTCGGCACAGATTATGCTGACAGAAGACTTGTAGTAGATGAGGGTGACACATTATCTCTCGGTGAGCATATACTTACCTTTGTAACAGCACCAATGGTGCATTGGCCTGAAGTTATGATGACTTATGACAGCACAGAAAAAGCACTTTTCTCTGCTGACGGTTTTGGTAAATTTGGTGGATTGGGTATAGAGGAAGAGCGGGCTTGTGAAGCAAGAAGATATTACTTTGGTATCGTTGGTAAATA
>JAZSKT010000030.1:0-8663 GCA_045534995.1 Candidatus Fimenecus sp. | reverse complement strand
AAGGCTTACGAATGTATAACCGAAACCAATTATAAGAAGACTGAGCATAAACATCCACCATGGCAAACGACCATACTGTGGGTCAATCCAATAAAGGAATTTCTCATTATTTGCAAGAACTGCAATAAGAACTGATGCGATTGCAGAAATAACTGACATATTACCGCAAAGTTCTTTTTTACCGAATTTTTCAACAAGCTTAGGTGTGAAAAGAATAAGAATAACCATCGGAAGATAGTTACAAACAGTACCCAAAATGCTGAGATTTGTATTTGAGAAATAGTTTTTGTAAAGATATGTATTGAATGAGTTGAACTGTAACTGTCCGCTGATAAGAACACCTGCAAGAGCAACTGTAACGAACGGTCTTGATTTAAGAAGACCTAAATAAGTCTTTTTAAGGTCAACCTTTGGTTCTGCCTCTGACGGAACTCTTTCTTTAGTGGTCTTGAAGCCCCAAAGATAGAAGATGATTGAAAGGATACCCATTGCAAGAGCAAAAATGAACATCTTGTTACCATCAGCAGCCTTGATTACTGTGTCTGTAGCAGGGTCAATTTTCGGTGTACCGTCAGCATTTGTAACTGCTGTGAAAATAACCATCGGTGCAATAAGAGAAACAACAGCACCACCAACACCTGAACCGATTGAACGGAATGTTGAAAGAAGTGTTCTGCCTTTAGGGTCGTCAGTAATAACTGATGCCAATGAACCGAACGGAATATTCATACCTGTGTACATCATACCATAGAAAATGTACATTATGTAACAGATAGCAAGAAGAATTGCCGGATTCTGTGTAAAACTGTTATACGGTACGAAACAAGTAATCGTTGCTATACCGAGAGGGATTGCAACCCATTTAAGATACGGTCTGAATTTGCCGTCCTTTGTAGGTGCACGCTTTGCAACCATAGCACCCCAGATAGGGTCATTGATGCAGTCCCAAAGACGAGTAATGATAAACATAAAGCCTGCATTTGCCGGAGAAATCTTCAAAACGTCAGTCATAAACATTTTGAGGTAACTTGAAATATATGTCAGGTTAAACATATTACCTGCCTCAGCAATAGTATAGCCGGCAGCTTCTTTAATACCTATTCGGTTAGGATGATTGTTAACCTCTTTAGGTGCTTTTTCTTTTTTTGCCATAAGAATTTACTCCCTTCTCATATCACTAAAGAGAATAATAACATTTTTTCTTGTTTTTTTCAATAGGTTAATTAAAGAGAAGGTCTTTTTTTGCCATTTCATTATTTGTCTTTGTTGACATTGAATTTTTATAGTATTATAATTACATATATTTGATGACGAGCAAAGGAGGTAACATAATGTCTGTTTTAAAGTGTCCGATGTGTGGTGGCACGGTTGAACTGGAAGATAATGGCGGATTTATAGTCTGCACTTATTGCGGTACCCGTCAGGCTATCTCTCAGAACGATGCCCCAAACGACGTTTCTGACAGTACAATTGACAACGCACAAATTAACGCTTTACGTATAGAAAACGAACGAAGAAAAGCACAAGAGGCACGTGTTCAGGCTGAGCAGAATCGCCTTAAAGCAGAGTCACAACGCCTTGAACGTGAAAGACTTGCAGAAAAAAGCCGTATTGAAAAACAACAAAAGTCCAAAGCAAGACGAAAAATTGTTCTTCGAATACTTTTATCTTTTTTTATTGTCATCTCATTAAGTATTATTACTACTACGGTAATTATTCCTTCGGTTAAATATCATAATGCAATGAATGATATTGAAGAAAAGAATTATGAACAAGCATATCTAATATTAAAGTCCTTACGCAAATTCAAGGACAGCAAAGCACAGGCAGACAGTCTGTTAAGAGAATATCCTTATATTGCCCAGATTGGTGATACCATCTTTTTTGGCAAATATGAACAAGATAATAAAACATCAAATGGTGCAGAAGAAATAGAATGGAAAGTTCTTGATAAAGACCAGGACGGCAAAATGCTCGTTGTAAGCAAATATGCCCTTGACTGTCGCCACTATCACTCATCTGCAACACAGGTAACATGGGAAACAAGCGATATAAGAAAGTGGTTAAATAACGATTTTATATCAACGGCTTTCACTAAATCAGAAAAGGATAAAATCAATACTACAACACTTGAAAACAGAGATAATGCTGACTATAACACAGATGGTGGAAATAGCACAAAAGATAAAGTTTTTCTTCTTTCAATAGATGAAACTCTAACATATTTCCCTTTGTCCGTGGACAGAGTTTGTCTTGCAACAAAGTATGCCGAGTCACACGGTTCACAACTTGAAAAACTTACACGCAGTTGTCGTTGGTGGCTCCGTTCTCCGGGCTCATCTTCTTATACTGCGTCTGCTGTCAAGGTCGACGGATTTGTGCTTCAAATGGGAGCACCCGTTTCCGGTGAAAAACGTTCCATCCGTCCTGCCATGTGGATTGATTTCTAATTATTTTCATTTAACTGAATATTTATTACAGCCACGGTGATGTCGTCACTGTGGCTTATGTTTTTTGCTTTTGCGATTGCGCAAAGTTTTTCAGGCAAATCATATGAAAATCCGTTTTGTGCAACATAATTCTTAATTTCATCAATACTGTTATCCACTGCCCCGTCAGACATCATAATTAAAACATCACCTGTTTTGAGTCCACCTTTTATGGTTGCAAATTCCGCATGTCTTAAAATCCCTATGGGCATGGCTGATTTTTTTATTTCACTTACCTTACCTTTTCTGTACAAAAGCGAAATTGTTGCACCTGCCTTGTATATAACAGATTGTCCGTTATAAAGATTTATTTTCAAAACATCAAGAGTTGCCAGAGATTCCTCATAACTCTTAACTAGCATGGCTGAATTTACAAGTCGCAAGGCACACGGGAAAGAAAATCCCGATATAATAAGTCTTGAAAATAACGATGATGCCATTGCGCCGTCAATTGCCGCTCGTTCACCTGTCCCCATGCCATCACTGAGTATAGCGATAAAATTTCCTTTTCCGTCAAAAAACGAGTCGAAACAATCGCCACATATTTTTCCGTCATCACCCGATAACTGATGATAAATACATTCTGCAAAAAGAGGTGTTTGCTCCCAAAAAAGCATTATTTTTTCCTTTTCGCCCGATATAACCGTAGGAAGTGGAAACTCTTTTTCAGTTGCTTTGACAATACAGTCCCTGATTTCTGTTACAGGCACTTTACACATAGAATCCACACTTAAATTTATAACCATGTTCATATTTTCATCCTCATAACAGTTGACAAAGGCATGAACGCCAATATCATCAAGACTATTTTTCAAGGCAAGTGATTTGCTCGCAAGGGGTTTCGCACTACTTTCAAAGTTTACAAGTAAATCATCAAGCATTTCGCCTACTGTATCAAATTGGTCAGCAGTAATTTTTCGCATTTCGTTGATTCTCCCTTCTACACCCAGATGGGCTGAATAGGATATATAATTTTTATTAAAACTGTCACAAAGAGACATTATCCTTATGCATTTACTCTGAAGTGACATTGGTGTTACTGACGGTGTTACGCTTCCGTTTCTTCTTATTTCTTCCAGCACCTCATCAAACTCACCCAATGTAGCTGAAAGATTATTTCGCCAGCACTTATTATAACTGGCGCACTTTTCACACACACTATCCCTTACACGCAAATGTACAGCCGTCGTATCAGGTGCTGATTTTTCTTTTAATGCCTGCGAAACCCTGACAACCGTATCTGACATATCCCCTACCGCATCACGAACAGACTTTATGCGTGAAATAATCATATTTCGGAATTCCTTGCCATCACCTGAATAAGACAAAAACGACAATTTTAATTTTATATTAAAAATAAATTTTTGCGGTGTCATAACAAAAAATACGGATGCTAAGGCAGTTTCAATCAGTGGCCCGTAATCGTCAATTTCTTCTCCCAAAAACACATATAAAGCACCATAAGAAAAAATATATGCACACGCGCAAAGAACTCTGCCTGAATAAGAGAAAAGTCCCGAAAAAAGTCCTGCTCCTGCGTAACAAAAAGCTGTGGGCAACCCGTTTCCTGTCATTGTAAACCCCAAGGATGCCCCTGTGCCGATTACCGCCCCTCCCGATTCTTTAAACAGATAGGCAGAGAGCATAACGATATATGAGCATACAACTCCCGATGGTGTTACGCCCAAAAGCGAAATTTCAAATGTGCAAAGAATCAAAGAAAGCAACGAAATTATAAGAGATACCACTTCTTTTGATGTGATTCTTTCATTTTCACGTATTTTTTCAAGTGTCCACACACTTACAGAAAAGAAATACGCTCCTGCGAAAGCAACGATTGCTTCTGCAATACGAAGAAATACAGAATCTATATTGAACGATTCTGTAACCATCACCACAAACCCTGTTGATACCGTTACGAACATTGATATAAATGCCGGGACAAAGGTCTTTTTCTGAAGGTTCGGAAATGTGTTAACATAAACTTTCAGAATATACACCAGAATCAATGCCATAACATAACGGAAAGCACTGAGATAATCATTTGCCATCATGTATCCTGCCATTGCACCAAAGCAGGAAAACAATGTATTTTTCCTGTGAACTCCACTTGCAAAAGCAATTCCCAAGGGTGAAAAATATTGCTGTGATGATGCAGATGCAGTCAAAAATGCAAGGCTAAAATATAAACTTTGCATTATTGCTGATTTTCCGATTTCTGACAGTTGTACTCTGCCTTCTTCAAGTTCATTTCCAAATTCGTTGTTTGTCATTTTTTCACCTGCCCTCATATTTCTTTCTTGATTATATGCTTGTCCATAAGATTTTTTTGACACATTGTGTCCGTAAAATAAGGTTTTTTTCTGCTGAAATACAAGAAAAAACACAACTTATGTAATATATTAAGAAATTTATAAAATGTCCTTTAAAAACCACTTTTTTTATGTTAGAATATTTTGTGAAAAGAGGCGAAATTATGGCAAAAGTAATTACTGTCGTGTCCGGCAAAGGTGGCGTTGGAAAGTCAACGTTCTGCGTCAATACTGCATTGGCACTTTCAAAAAAGAATAAAAAGGTTTTACTTATAGACGGTGATATATCCCTTCGCAGTCTTGATTTGCTTTTAGGTGTTGATGAAATGGTGCTTTATGACTGGTCAGATGTACTGACAGGTCGTTGTGACCCGGACAAGGCTCGTCTGTTCTATAACGATAAACTTCAGCTTTTACCTGCTCCTTTGAAGCACCCCGAAACATTGAACGCAGACAATTTCAAATCACTTTTAATGGAATATTATGACGATTATGACTATATACTAATTGACGGTCCTGCCGGTGTGAGTGAATTGCCTCTTATATATGCTCATTGTGCAGATTTGTGTGTTATCGTTGCCACTCCCGACAACATCAGCGCAAGAAGTGCTTGTATTGCCGGTACACAACTTTCAAACGCAGGTATATGTGACGATAATTTACGTCTTGTAATCAACAGATTTGATAAAAATTCGGTAAAAACGGGAAAACTTCTGAATGTAGACGAAATCATTGATATTACATATCTTAAACTTATAGGCGTTGTACCTGAAGAAAAGAAGTTGATGCACTTATCTGTTAGTGGAAAAGACCTGCCGACATACTGTAAAGCAAAAATCGCTTTCAATAACATCGCTGATAGAATTTCAGGGAAAGAAATCCCACTAAATTTGTAAAAAAAATATTGAAAAATCCGTATTTTTTTGTTATTATAATTGTGAATTGACTAATTTTTTGTGGGTAGGTCAATAATGTAATCTGAAAACATTGTGAAAGAAGGGGTTTAGTCATGAATATAGCACTTATGGCACACGACTCAAAAAAAGAACTTATGACACAGTTTTGTATAGCTTATTGCGGTATTCTTTCCCATCACAATCTTTGTGCAACCGGAACTACCGGTAAAATGGTATCGGAAGCAACAGGACTTAAAATAACACAGTTCTTAAGTGGCTCTCAGGGTGGTGACCAGCAGATAAGTTCTCGAATTGCTTGTAATGAAATCGACTTGCTCCTTATGTTCCGTGACCCACTCAACCCAAAACCTCACGAGCCTAAAGACAACACTCTTCTTCGTCTTTGTGACGTTCATAATGTTCCCGTTGCAACAAATATTGCAACTGCCGAGGCTCTTATCCATGCACTTGAGCGTGGCGACCTTGATTGGAGAGACATTGTCAATCCAAAATAATTAAATAAAATACAACGCCTCCTCTGATATTACGAGGAGGCAAAAACATATTATATACGCTATTTTAAAGGAAGAAATTTATGGCATTGATTACTAACGCTATTAAGGGAACACAGGACACGCTCCCTAAAGAAAGCTACAAAATTCAATATGTGGAATCAGCAGTAAGAGAAACTGCAGAAAACTTTGGTTTCCACGAAATGCGCACTCCTGTTTTTGAACATACTGAACTTTTTCAGCGTGGTGTAGGTGAAACTACTGACGTTGTGCAGAAAGAAATGTACACATTTGAGGACAAAGGTGGTCGTTCGATTACTCTCCGTCCCGAGGGTACTGCAGGTGCAGTAAGAGCATTCCTTGAACACGGTCTTTTCAATGAGGGGCTTCCACAGAAGATTTACTATCTCACATCATGTTACAGATATGAAAAACCTCAGGCAGGTCGTCTTCGTGAGTTCCACCAATTTGGTGTTGAATGTTTTGGTGCAGGTGCTCCGAGTGCTGATGCTGAAGTCATCTCACTTGCAAACGAGGTATTCAATTACCTTGGAATCAACAATTTGGCTCTTGAAATCAACTCAATCGGTTGTCCTGAATGCAGAAAGCATTATCACAAGGCACTTAAAGAATATTTTGAGCAGTACAAAGGTGACCTTTGCGAAACTTGTTTAGGTCGTCTTGACAGAAATCCAATGAGAATACTTGACTGTAAGAGTCCTGTTTGTTCAGGTATTGCAGAAAAAGCACCGACTGTTATCGAGTTCCTTTGTGACGATTGCAGAAATCACTTTGAAAGCGTTAAGAAATATCTTGATGCCATGAATATTGAATACGCAGTAAACCCACAGATTGTTCGCGGACTTGACTATTATACAAGAACTGTTTTTGAATTTGTGTCAAAGGAAATCGGCGCACAAGGAACAGTTTGTGGTGGTGGCCGTTATGATGGTCTTATTGCTGAAATGGGTGGAAGTCCACTTCCTGCTTGCGGATTTGGTCTTGGTCTTGAAAGACTTTTACTTTTGATGGAAGCACAGAAAACTCCATTCCCTGAACCAAAGAAATGCGACCTTTACATTGTAAGTATGGGTGAAAATGCAAATATCAAAGCGGCTGAAATTGCAACAGAACTCCGTAATGAAGGCATGTGTGTTCAGTTTGATACTGTTGGCAGAGGCTTAAAGCCACAGATGAAATATGCTAACAAAATCGGCGCTTTATATACACTTGTTTTAGGTGACAGCGAACTTGAAACAGGAAATATCAAACTTAAAAATATGGAAACAGGCAATGAAACAGAAATGACACTTTCTGAATTTGCGGAAAATTTCCAATCAGTAATTATAAAAGATGCTATGTCAGGATTTGAGTCCCTGGGTGTTGAAGGTCTTGACTTATCCGAAATTTTAGGAGGCACAAACTAATGGATACAATGAACGGATTAAAAAGAACTGACTACTGCGGTACTCTTAACGCTGATTTTGTAGGCAAAGATGTTACAGTTGCAGGTTGGGTACAGCGTCGTCGTGACCTTGGCGCACTTATTTTCATCGACTTGCGTGACAGAACAGGTGTTGTGCAGTTGGCTTTTGACGACAATACAGACAGAGAAATTTTTGATAAAGCATTCACCGTAAGAAGCGAATATGTACTTATTGCTAAAGGTATTGTCCGTGAGCGTTCTTCAAAAAACAAGGATATTCCAACAGGTGATATTGAAATCGAAGTTAAAGATTTAAGAATTGTTGGTGTCAGCGAAACGCCACCTTTTGAAATCGTTGAGAATTGTCAGACATCAGAGGTAACTCGTCTTAAATACCGTTACCTTGACCTTCGTCGTCCTGATTTACAGAAAAACATTCTTCTTCGTCACAAGATTACAAAAATTACTCGTGACTATTTTGACGAAAACGGATTTATTGAAATTGAAACTCCAATGCTTATCCGTTCAACTCCAGAGGGTGCTCGTGACTTCCTTGTTCCATCAAGAATTCATAACGGAAGTTTTTATGCTCTTCCACAATCACCACAGCTTTACAAACAGCTTTCAATGGTAGCAGGTTTTGACAGATATATGCAGATTGCTCGTTGCTTCCGTGACGAGGATTTACGTGCTGACCGTCAGCCTGAATTTACACAGATTGACCTTGAAATGTCTTTCGTTGATGTTGACGACGTTATGGGTATGGGCGAAGGCTATATTCAGAGAGTGTTCAAAGAGGCTATGGGCGTTGATATTCAGTTGCCACTCCCAAGACTTACTTATAAAGATGCTATGGAACGCTATGGTTCTGACAAGCCTGACACTCGTTACGAAATGGAACTTTGTGATTTAGGTGATGTTGTTAAAGATTGCGGTTTCGGTGTGTTCACATCAGCACTTGAAGAAGGCGGTGCAGTTTACTGTATCACAGCTAAAAATGCTGTCAATACTCTTACAAGAAAAGAAAT
>JAZSKT010000208.1:0-2104 GCA_045534995.1 Candidatus Fimenecus sp. | reverse complement strand
ATTCTCACAAAGATTATGAAAAAGAGAAACCCTGATATTCCTTATTTTCTTTTTGGTCATTCAATGGGCTCATTCTGTGCAAGAGTTTATGCTGTTCATTTCGGCTATGAGCTTGACGGCGTGATTCTCTGTGGTACAGGTGATATGCCTGACATTATCAATGCTGGTGTTGACCTTATTGATATGCTCGTAAGTAAATATGGTCTTATGAGAAGAGTTGACAAAATGGCAGAGATTATGAATAAAGGCTTCTCAATGATGGGTCCTGACAAGGATAACCCACTCGCATGGCTTTCAGAAAATGCTGAAAACAGACTCAACTATTCAAATGATGAACTTTGTGGCTTTACATATACACTTGCAGGTTATCGTGATATTTATAATCTTATGCGTGAGGCTTGTGATTCTGACTGGGCATTCAGAATTCCAAAGGAATTACCTGTTATGATTATTTCAGGTGCAAATGACCCTGTTGGTATGAACGGTAAAGGCGTTTTAGCTGTTGCAGATAACCTTGTTTCAGCAGGTATTGAGCCAACAACAATTCTCTATCCGGGAATGAGACACGAAATTCTTAACGAAACAGACCGTGACGTTGTTTTTAAAGATGTTCTCTCATTCTTACTCTCAATCTATACTAAGGAAGTATAAATCTTGACAAACTTTGTATCAAATGAACAAATTGAATTACAAAAGAATATAGCAGGTGAGGTAAGCGAATTGTTGCTTCACCGTCATGGGATAAGCCCTAAAGCATTTGTGCATACTTACGGTTGTCAAGGTAATGTTGCCGACAGCGAAAGAATCAAAGGTTTACTTTCGTTAATGGGTTATACTATGACCGAAGAAAAGGAAGAAGCCGATTTAATCCTTTACAACACTTGTGCAATTCGTGAACATGCCGAGGACAGAGTTTTCGGTAATGTGGGTGCAATAAAGAAATTAAAACAGACTAATCCTAATCTCATTATTGCTCTCTGTGGTTGTATGATGCAACAGGAACATATCCGTGAAAAACTTTATAAGAGTTATCCTTATGTTGATATTGTTTTTGGTACTCATAATCAATATATGATACCAGAAATCTTCAAGACATATTTAACTCGTGGAAAAAGAGTATTCTCTGATATGTCAGAAACAAATCCTGTGGCAGAGGGTATTCCCGCACTTCGTGATAATTCTGCAAAGGCTTGGTTGCCGATTATGTACGGTTGCGACAATTTCTGTACTTATTGTGTGGTGCCTTATGTCCGCGGCAGAGAAAGAAGTCGAAAATCAGCGGATATTATAGCAGAATTTAAGCAGATTATATCTGAGGGATATAAGGATATTACTTTACTCGGACAGAATGTTAATTCCTACGGAAAAGGTCTCCAAGAAGACATCAATTTCTCAAAACTTATTCGACAAATCAATGAGATTCCGGGAGATTTTACTATCCGATTTATGACCTCACATCCAAAAGATTGTACAAAAGAGCTTATTGACACAATCGCAGAATGTGAAAAGGCTTCAAAGCATATTCATCTTCCTTTCCAATCAGGAAACAACAGAGTCTTAAAGGAAATGAATCGCAGATACACTCGTGAACAGTACCTTGAATTGATAAATTATGCAAAGGAAAAGATTGAGGGACTTTCTCTTACAAGTGATGTTATTGTAGGATTTCCTGGCGAAACCTACGAAGAATTCTGCGATACATTGTCTCTTATAAAAGAGGTTGGATTTACTTCGCTTTTCACTTTTATCTTCTCAAGCAGAAAGGGTACTAAAGCATCTCTTATGGATGACCCTGTGCCTTATGAAGAAAAGAGTAAATGGTTTAAAGAACTCTGTGATTTACAGGAAAGTATTGCAGCAAATCACAGTGCAGATATGAAAGGTAAAACCTACCGTGTACTCTGCGAGGGAGATAGCAAAACTCTCGAAGGATATTTGGCAGGCAGAACCGATGGTAATGTTATTATTGAATTCCCATCTGACGACAAAAGTTTAATTGGCAAATTCTGTTATGTAAAAGTAACAGAACCACTTAACTGGCTTGTCAGAGGTGAGTTGATTAAATAAAAATAAAGTAAAAATAAAGGAGCAAAAACAAAATGTC
>JAZSKT010000026.1:0-5941 GCA_045534995.1 Candidatus Fimenecus sp. | reverse complement strand
GTTATCTTTGACCTTGACGGTACACTTTTTGATTCAATGGGAATATGGAAAGAGGTTGATATTGCTTTTTTTAAAAACCACGGAATGAGAATGCCGTCGGATTATCAAGATAAAATCAAGGATATGCACTTTAGGACAATGGCAATTTACACAAAAGAGCGTTTTCATATGCGAAGCAGTATTGAATCCATTATGGACGAATGGTGCGAACTCTGTTATGATAAATATGCAAATGATGTACCATTAAAAGCAGGAGTCAAAGAATTCCTTGAACTTTTAAAGGAGAACAACATTAAAATTGCTTTTGCAACTGCAAACACTACTGAACTAAGCGAGGTTTGTCTTAAAAACAACGGCATTTTTGAATATTTCGACACAGGTGCTTACCTTCACGAAACACTTACTGACAAAAGTGACCCTGATGTTTATTTTCTTGCTTGTGAAAGATTGGGACTTTCACCTGAAGAATGTATTGTTTTTGAAGATTTGTTGGCAGGAATCAAGGGTGCTGTTAAAGGTGGTTTTACAGTTTGCGGTGTTTATGACAAGCATTCACGCAGAGATACGGAGAATATCAAACGAATTGCTGATTATTACATAAAATCTTTTGAAGAGCTCCTTTAATCTATGCATTTTTACACTTTACAAAATGGTAAAATTGTTCTATTATATAGATATTGAAATATGTAAAAATTTTTAAGAAAGAAGAATGATAAATGGAAAAGACAGTTTTAGTTGAAACAAGTGCAAGACACGCTCACATTTCACAAGAACACCTTGAAATCCTTTTCGGCGAAGGCTATGAACTTACAAAGAAAAAGGACCTTTCACAGCCTGGTCAGTATGCTTGTGAAGAAAGAATCGCAGTTATCGGCCCTAAAGGTCAGTTCCCCGGCGTTTCAATCCTTGGTCCTGTAAGACCTGCTACTCAGGTTGAAATTTCTGCTTCTGATGCTCGTTCAATCGGTGTTCAGGCAGTTGTTAGAGAATCAGGCGACATCGCAGGTACTCCCGGTTGCAAAATCGTCGGACCTAAAGGCGAAATCGAAATCGAAAACGGCGTTATCGTTGCTAAAAGACATATTCATATGACTCCTGACGATGCTGAAAAGTATGGACTTTCTGACAAGCAGGTTGTTGAAGTAAAAGTTGCATCAGATGACAGAACACTCACATTCGGTGATGTTGTAGTTCGTGTTCACCCTAACTTCTCACTTGCAATGCACATTGATACAGACGAATCAAACGCTGCTCTTTGCAAACCGGGCACAATGGGTGTTATCCTTTAATTAAAAATACATATTATTTCAATTGGTGGCTAATATTTTAGTCACCAATTTTTTTATCTAATTTTCTACCCTTTTCTGTATATAAAAGATAATTGGCTTTTCGTTTTCTGTTGACTGGTGTTTTTTCTTTTTCAAAGAATTTACATAACACCACTTGCTCAATAAAACATACGGCACAACATAAACTGTTGGCAGAATAAGGAGGCAAGACAAAATCCATCCTGCAAAGGACAGACAATAAAAAGCATAACTGACACATCGGTTTTCCATGAGAGTTATACTTTTTGCAATCACATTCAATGGATTTTTCTCATTTTCCCTAAGGATTACAAAGGTACACATTGAATATCTTTTAAGTGTTACAAAAAAGAAACCGAGAGCAACAAGGAAAAGGATTACTGATGACACAAACAAAGTCAGATTCACACTATACCCGTAATTTTCATATTTATAACTGTAAAGCAATAACAATGACATTATAAAACAAGGTAAAAAATACATCGCAAACCAGCTGACATACAGGAAAAACCTGATTATGGATGTTTCAAGAAAAGTAGTGTATTGTGAAAATGTAATATTTCTCACAGAATTTATAAAAGTCACTTTTTTGTTTTGTGATTTAAGATAAAAGAAATTTTGTGAGCAGAAACTTACCATTCGATAAAGACAAAATGAAAAAAAGATACTTATTGTAATAACTGACACACGGAAATAATCTTTATGAGCAAATAAAAACTCGTTAAAGTTAAAATCTGCTTTTTCTAACATAATCGCTGAGTAATAATTTAAAACTATCAGTAGAATAATAGTTAAAAAAGGGAGAATTCCGATAATAAAGAATCTGAAATTATTTTTCACCATTCTTTTTTTTGCGTTAAGTTTAAGATAGGACTTTTCCATTTTAAATGCCTCCTTTTTTCTATTGTTGACATAAAATGTACTATAAATACTATCAAGGAGAATATTTATGTGTGGAATTATCGGCTATACGGGTAATGAACAGGCTACGTCCATTCTTTTGGAAGGGCTTCGCAGACTTGAATACCGTGGTTACGACTCGGCAGGTATTGCTGTTAAAAGTAGCGATGTCACTGTTGTGAAAGAAAAAGGAAGAATTGACAATTTGCAGGCTTATGTTGAAAGCGTTAACCCACGTGGCACAATCGGCATCGGTCACACTCGCTGGGCTACTCATGGTGTGCCCGACCAAGTCAATGCACATCCTCACAAATCAATGAATGGTATTGTAACACTTGTTCACAACGGAATCATTGAAAACTACATTGAATTAAAAGATGAACTTATTGCAAAAGGATATAAATTCGAATCACAGACGGATACAGAAGTGATTGCTCAACTTTTTGACAGTCTTTTTGACGGTGATGCAATCAGCACACTTATTAAAACTGCAGAGATGTTAGATGGCTCATATGCAGTTGCTTTACTTGTCAAAGGCTATGAGGACAAAATCTTTGCCATGAAAAAAGATAGTCCGCTGATTGTGGGCATTGGTAAAGGCGAGAAATTCCTTGCCTCTGACATTCCTGCCATACTCCCCTACACCAAGGACTGTTACATTGTAAATGACGGTGAGTTTATTGAAATTAATAAAAATGAAATTAAAGTTTATGATGAAAACGGTAATGAAAAGGATGTTATAATAAAAACCATAGACCTAAGTGTTGAGTCTGCTGAAAAAGGCGGATATGACTACTTTATGGCAAAGGAAATTTATGAACAACCAAAAGCAGTAAGGGATACTGTTTTGCCACTTATAAAAAACAATGAAATTCAGCTGCCTTTTCAGTTCCCTGAAAACTTTACGAAAACGCTTAACAGAATATATATCGTCGCTTGTGGTAGTGCGTTTCACGTTGGTATGACGGCAAAATACATTATTGAAGATATGGTGCGAATTCCCGTAATGGTTGATATTGCAAGTGAATTCAGGTACAGAAAACCCGTAATCCACAAAAATGACCTTTGTATTTTCATAAGCCAATCAGGTGAAACTGCCGACACACTTGCATCGTTGCGAAAAGCAAAAGAAAAAGGTGCTTTTACCTTATCAATAGTGAATGTGCCATTCAGCACTATTGCCAGAGAAAGTGACAGCGTTATTTACACAAATGCAGGTGCAGAAATTGCAGTTGCAACAACAAAGGCTTTTTCTGCACAACTTGCGGTTATTTATACTCTTTCTGCATTTCTTGCACAGGAAAAAGGGTTGATGAGTAGCAGGGACATTAAAACATTTACAGATGAAATTCTCGCCTTGCCACAAAAAATAATCACTACTCTGAATTGTGATAATATTACAAAACAACTGGCAAAACTTATTGCAAAAAAAGAGCATATTTTCTTTATTGGTCGTGGCATTGACTATCCGCTTTGTCTTGAGGGTGCTTTAAAATTAAAAGAAATATCATATATTCATTGTGAAGGCTACGGTGCGGGTGAACTGAAGCACGGTACTATTTCACTTGTTGAACAAGGAACATTTGTGGTGGCAATCGTGACGGATAATGACCTTTATCAAAAGATGATTTCCAATATTAAGGAAGTCCATTCACGAGGTGCGTATATTATTGCAATCGCAAAGGAAGGCATGACCGGTATTGAAGAAATTGCCGATAATGTTATTTATATTCCTGACACTTTGAAAAATCTTACACCGTCACTTACGGTTGTACCTTTACAGCTTCTTGCCTATAACACAACAGTAAAAAAAGGTCTTGATGTTGACAAACCGCGAAACCTTGCAAAAAGTGTAACTGTTGAATAAAAATTTTATAAAAAATAAAACTTCTGTTCATAATATGAATGGAAGTTTTTTAATGTCCATTTCAACTCTTTTGTACATAACAAGTAAAGGAAGATGTGTGTGCAATATAACAGAGTCGAAATTTGTGGCGTAAACACAGCAAAATTAAAGGTTTTAAAAGAAGCGGAAAAGGTTGAACTACTTAAAAGAATAAAAGAAAATAATGATAAAAAAGCTCGTCAGGAACTGATTGAGGGTAATCTTCGTCTTGTGTTATCCGTCATTCAGAGATTTTCAAACCGCGGTGAAAATCCTGACGATTTATTTCAGGTTGGATGTATCGGGCTTATGAAAGCCATTGATAATTTTGATATTTCCCACGAAGTCCGCTTTTCTACCTATGCCGTTCCAATGATTATCGGTGAAATCAGACGATATCTGCGAGATTACAACTCCATAAGGGTCAGTCGTTCATTAAGGGACACCGCATATCACGCTATGCAAATTAAAGAACGAATACAGAATACTCTCGGCAGAGATGCCACCATAGATGAAATAGCAAAAGAAATGGAAATCGAACCTGTCAATGTGATTATCGCTCTTGAAGCCATTGTTGACCCTATTTCCCTTTACGAGCCGGTATATTCTGACGGTGGCGACACAATTTATGTTATGGACCAAATCGGAAATTCAGAAAGTGACGAGGATTGGCTTTATGAAATTGCCATTAAAGAAGCAATAAATAATTTAAGTGACCGTGAAAAAGAAATTCTTAATCTTCGGTATATGCAGGGCAAGACACAGATGGAGGTTGCACAGGAAGTAGGAATAAGTCAGGCACAGGTAAGCCGTCTTGAAAAAGGTGCGATTAAAAAAGTGAAAGAATTTTAAATTCCTGAAAGGAATATTATGTTTATGGGGTGTTTTTATGAACTGTTGCATAACTGATATGCGTGAAAAGGAAGTAATCAATTTAAAAGACGGGTGTCGGCTTGGTAATGTCTGTGATGTGGAATTCGACACTTGTTCAGGTACGATTGTTTCCATTATCATTTTTGGCAGAGGAAAGGCTTTCGGACTTTTAGGCAGAGGTGAGGACATAAAGATATGTTGGAATGACATCAAGGTTATCGGTGACGACACAATCCTTGTTGATGCCACAATTCCCGAAAATTGTCGATATAATACAAAGGAAAATATGTTTGACTCTCTTTTCCGACACAAATAACCTACTCTTGAAATGGAAAAACATATGTGATACAATAGAAAAAAGTATACATTTATTGTATCGGGGTGTAAAAATCAATGGATAATAAAGTTAAACTTACTATTCGTGGCACAAATTTCTATATCAATACTGATGAAAGTGTTAATTACACAAAGGCACTTGGCAAAGTGATTGATAACAGACTTAACGAACTTCTTGATAACAACTATCGTCTTTCATTCAGTCAGGCGACTATTCTTGTAGCCCTTGAAATGGCTGATGCAAAGGCTAAGGCTGAAAAGGAAATCAAGGAATTACGCGAACAGATGAAGGGTTATCTTGACGATTCAGCAAAGGCAAAGAGTGAACGCGATTACTATAAGCGTGAAAATGAACGAATCAAGACTGAAGCAAAGTTCAAAAACGACCAGATAAATCTTTTCGCAAACAGTAAGAATAACGATGATGAATAAAATTGAAATATTGGCTCCAGTCGGGAATGCCGAAAATCTTAAGGCTGCTGTACTTTCAGGGGCTGATGCAGTTTATTTTGGCTTGGGTAATTTTAATGCCAGAAGAAATGCACAGAACTTTACTTTTGACACAGCAAAAGAAGCAATAGAATACTGCCACAGAAGGGGGGTTAAGGAACATATTACGCTTAACACCCTTATTAAGGAT
>JAZSKT010000034.1:0-3209 GCA_045534995.1 Candidatus Fimenecus sp. | reverse complement strand
CCCTTTAATTTTTTTGTACTTACTGCAGAAACAATTTCAGTTACAGTTTTAGTAATTACGTAACTCCTAAAGTAACAATAACAGTTGGGACTTCTTCTGCCATAGACAAACACCATTCTATTTATCCTCATTATTTATATAATCGTAATTATTCACTATTTTGTGACATAAATTTACAATTTTCTTGCTATTATCTGTTGGATTGAGTTACAATATCTTTACCACTGAAAGGAGGATTGGAGTGGTAGTGTGAATTGTTGAAAACAGGGTTGATATTGGTATTTCTACTGCTATCAATGTTGCTGACACCTACACAAATAATTGTGGTGTATAAAATTGAACAACGGGTGCGACTACACTCGTGAATTATACAAAAAACTGCAATTATACAAAATATTTTACAATTAAATAGGAGGTAATGATGATTACATCAGAACAGTATCGGCAGATACAGGAGTGTAAGAATTGTGGGTTGACCATGGCGGAGACTGGTCGGCGGTTGCATATACCTGCGTCGGTGGTTCGGAACTGGTGGAGGAAGACGGAAGAAGATTTCTATAAGGCTATGCGTGGTACGGTGTATGATTTGGACAACTATCGTCAGTACATCATTGAGTTGATTAAGGCTTGTCCTACAATCACCAACACCAATTTGATGACGCAGTTGCGAGAGGAGTTTTCTGACTTTGATGCCACCTACTCCACATTCAACCGGTATGTGAAGAACCTGCGAGTTCAGGCGGGTTTGAGTCAACCAAAACGAATCCGTTGCATTCGTGATGACCAACCACCGGGCTATGAGGCACAGGTTGATTTTGGTGAGTACCGAATGCGAAATATGTATGGTAAGGAAACCAAGGTATATTTCTTCTGCATGGTGCTTTCGTACAGTCGAATGAAATTCGTATACTTTTCAACGAAACCGTTCACTGCTAAAACCGCTATTGAGGCACACAAATATGCTTTCAAGTATTTCGGTGGTCGTCCACAGGTGATTATGTATGACCAAGACAAGGTTTTCGTTGTTGCTGAAAGCTACGGCAATGTGATTCTTGTTAAGGAGTTTGATGAATTTGTCAAGGATGTTGGCTACTCACTTTTCATTTGCAAGGGACACGACCCCAACACCAAAGGCAGAGTTGAAAACACTGTGAATGTGGTCAAGCGTGGTTTTCTTGACGGTAGGACTTACTACGGAATTGACAGACTTAACTGTGATGCTCTTAATTGGCTTGACACCACAGGTAACAACATTGTGAACGACTACACAAAGCGTACGCCGAAGGAGTTGTTCCCCATTGACAACAAGGCACTTGTTAAGGTTCGGTTTCAAGAAAAGCCAATTGTTCAAGTCCTTACAATGCACGCAGGGTTCGTTGAATTTCGTGATAATCGTTATGAGATGCCACAGGAAAACCTAAATGACGGTGAAAGAATTCGTGTTGAATTGCAAGAGGACACATTGCTTTTCTATGTTGCACTTACAAGTGATTTGATTTGCAAACACGCCCTTTGTAACGAGGTTGGTAGGACTATAAAACTACCGAAGGACAGAGTTCCACACCATAAAATCGAAACGGATATGCTACGGTTTTACAAGGACAACCCACTTGCCATAGAGTTCATTGCACAGTTGAAAATCATGCGACCGAGATACATACATAAACAGTTGCAACTACTGAAAAAGGCATCTGTTTTTTACACGGAAGGTCAAATGAATTCGGCGTTTCAGTACTGCATCAACACTTGTGAATGTACCACATTGGAACTGTTATCGTTCCTGATTTACAAGTACGGCAAGGACTCATTTTACGATTGCACGGGGGCTTATGCAAAATCAAACTACTTAAAACGTAGTCGTGAGATACAGGAGGCATTCAATGGCAGAGATTTTTGATGTAATGATGATGGCAAAGGAATTGGGTCTTACTCATCTTGGCAACGGTGAGGTTGACTTAACAGATGAGCGTGTTTCTAACCTTGATTATTTGCAGAATGTGTTGCAACAGGAAATGAATTTGCGACAGAAAGCAAGGGCGAAGAAATACACAAAAAGAAGTCGCCTACCTGACCGACACTATGATTACAATTACATATCATCGGGATTACAGTGGCAACTTGATAGGATTAAGAATTTCGATTTCAAAACCGAGCATCAGAATATTATAATTATCGGTAAATGTTGCAGAGGCAAGACGAGTCTTGCAGTTGACATTTCGCTTGAGGCAATTGAGAAAGGTGCAATGGTTGTTTATGTTACCTTTGAAGAATTGATTAAATGCTCAAGCAAAAAATCACACCCTTGGCGTTACTTGGTTGAGAGTGACCTTGTGGTGATTGATGAGTTGTTTTACACAACACCAACGGAAGAAGAGTTGTTGCTCTTCTACAAAGCAATAATGAAACTCAGTAACGAGCGTAGTTTAATTTTAATTTCAAACAGGGATTTGCCTTTGTGGAATGAAATGAAGGCAGACCGACATGTGATTGAAACCTTGTCAGCAAGGCTTTCGCACAACTCACAGATGATATATCTGTAATAAAACTTAAAAGCCTATTCCTATTAAAACTGAAAATAAGATGCGTTATGCATTTAAAAATAAAAAAAGAAGACAAGTACTCACTTCGTGGGTCAAAGCCCGTAATGGAAAACCATTACCATGAGGTCGCCTTCTTTTAATAATATTATATCACGATGAAACATCTTCGTCAATAAGATATAAAAAAGTACACCATTGGAAATGTTTTTCGGAAATCGTGAAAACGGGCGAAAAAAATGTACACGGTGGAAATATTTTTTACCCATTTTGCGATATAGGTGAAATTTTCACCCTTTGGGGGTGGGGCACACAAAATCTCTGTGCAAAAACAGGTACGGACAGCGGCGCAGGGTCTTGTGTTAATTTTCGCAAAAGTTCAACCACCTACTTAAAAATGCAACCAAAAATTGCAAGGTGGAAAAAGTGCAACCATTTAGAAATTGTATCAAATGATAAAAGGTTAGACACCTAAGTACAACTTAGGTAATACAACCGAAATCCCTTGAAATATAGGGGTTTCGGTCTTTTTTATGCCCAAAAGCACTCTAAAAATGAGTGCTTTTTGTGTTTTTAGGAGCACCGGTGTAATTGTAATCGTTTTACGGAGTTTCAAATAGTTTTACGGAGTGTGTAATAGTTTAACGGAGTATAAAGTAAAGGTGTACGGAG
>JAZSKT010000268.1:0-3001 GCA_045534995.1 Candidatus Fimenecus sp. | reverse complement strand
ATTATAATTAAAAAAATATATCTAATTAAATACAGTCTGATTGAGATATTATCGGCTGTATTTTTATTTGTAATAGTATTATATATGTACTTACTCATATAGATACTTTCGTTTGCTGAATAAATTAAAGATGTAGTTGTTACTGCAAATAAAGGATATAATAAAACAAGCGCAAAAAGTACACCTTTTAGTTCATACTCACAATACATGAATGAGCTTAAATATCCAATGAAGGAACATTTAAATGCAAGTGGAAAAAAAGTTAATGGAATGCCTACAATACTTGTTCCAAGAAAAAACAAAATAATGTAATATAATAAGTCAAATTTAATAAAGTAAATGAAAATATTAATAAATGTGCTGGCATGTAATTGCGAAATAAAGTTTGTGCATAGAGTCGTAATGTATTCGGAAGGATATTTTTTATAGATTATACAACCTAATAAAATAGATATTAATGATACACAAGTTAATAGAATTCTAATAACTTCATAATTGAATATATTAATATTTATTTTACTGATGTGGTTATTTTTTGATGCTTTGTAATTCGACTTTTGCTTTTTTTGTAAACTTATAACTTTTGTCATATAATTAATCCTTTATTTATTTTCTTCGTTTTGTATTCGCACTTATTACACCGCCAACAGAAGTGCTTATAATTATAAACAATAATAATATAAAACTATATATATTTAATGCTCCGTTAGATTTAAACAACATAATAAGAAATATAAGAAACGAGAATGGAATTGCACTAATTAACCCGGATATTATTCCTTTGAAATATAAAAATTTTGTGCAAAAGAATCCACAAACTATACCGCCAATGATAACGCTAAATACAAAATATATACTGATATAATTTGATATTTCAGAAAAATTTGAAAGTATAATAGAAAATATAAATGATATTAAAATTGTTGTCATAACTCCTATTATACTGGCTATTATCAATCCAAGAATTATTTTAACCGGTAATGATATTTCAGTTTGTCGCTTGATTATTTTTTTGCGCATAAAAAAATCCCTCACATTCAATTAAGAATATGAGGGAAAAATTATTTTTATGATAATTATTCAGCGTCTTTATCGTCTTTTTTTGACTTCTTTGCTTTCTTTTCCTGCATTGCAGCTTTAGCAGCTTCACGCTCTGCTTGAATTTTTTCGTTTGCAGTGTGGTTAGTCTGAATAGCGTATTTCTTAAACTTAATCTTAACTCTATCAGAACCTGTTTCGATTACGATAGAATCGTCTTTAACTGAAACAACTTTACCGCAGATACCGCCGATTGTTGTAATTTCGTCACCAATTTGAGTATTTTCACGGATTTCCTGTTCCATTTTCTGCTGTTTTTTCTGTGGTCTGATTGTAAAGAAATACATTGCTGCAAAAAGAGCAACCATCATTATAATCATTGACATTGAACCGCCCTGTGCACCTTCAGCGCCTGCTGCTGTAGTCATAGCAAATGTTAAAAATTCACTCATTTTTAATTTCCTCCAAGAATTAAATAATTAAACAACTTATAAATTATACATAATAAATATTATTTTTGCAAGATGTTTTACAAAATTTAACAAAATATTAATTATATTCTTGTATCTAATCTGTCAACATATTTATTGTAGAATTCATCAAATGTATCATTATCCAAAGCATCTCTTATTTTCTGCATTAAATTATTATAGAAATATAGATTATGCATTACACAAAGACGCATTGCTAAAATTTCCTGAGCCTTAAACAAATGTCTAATATATGCTCGTGAATGTTTTTGACAAGTAGGACAATTACATTCAGGGTCAATTGGCAAATCATCTTTTTCATATTTTTTATTGTTGATATTAATTATACCAGCATCAGTAAAAAGATGACCATGACGAGCGTTTCTGCTAGGCATAACACAATCAAAAAGGTCAACTCCCCTTTTAACTGCTTCAAGAATATTACCAGGTGTTCCGACACCCATAAGATACCTTATTTTATTTGCAGGCATATATGGTTCAACAGCAGAAATAATACGATACATATCTTCTTTTGGTTCACCAACAGCAAGACCACCAATTGCATAACCGTCAAGGTCAAGTTTAGCAATTTCTTTCATATGCTCAACTCGTAAATCATCAAAAGTACAACCTTGATTTATACCAAAAAGCAGTTGGTTTTTGTTGATTGTATCAGGTAATGAATTAAGTCTTTCCATTTCAGCTTTACAACGAATAAGCCACCTTGTTGTTCTCTCACATGATTGTTTTGAATATTCATATTTTGCAGGATTTTCAACACATTCATCAAAAGCCATTGCAATTGTTGAACCAAGATTTGATTGAATCTGCATACTCTCTTCAGGACCCATAAATATCTTATGACCATCAATATGCGAAGAGAAATATACTCCTTCTTCTTTAATTTTTCTTAATGCTGAAAGAGAAAAAACTTGAAATCCACCACTATCAGTAAGTATAGGACCGCTCCAACCTGTAAACTTATGAAGTCCACCCATTTCTTTTACAAGTGTGTCCGTTGGTCGTAAATGAAGATGATAAGTGTTGCATAACTGTACTTGGCAATCAATATCTTTTAAGTCATATGCAGAAACTCCACCTTTGATTGCTCCTTGTGTTGCAACATTCATAAATGCAGGAGTCTGAATAGTACCGTGAACAGTTTGAAATTCTCCTCTACGAGCATTTCCATTTTTCTTAATTAATTTATACATATATTCTCCTTAATAAATAAACATACAATCGCCAAAACTAAAAAATCTGTATTTCTCATCAACAGCTGTTTTATATGCATCTAAAACTTTTTCTCTGTCATATAATGCAGAAACAAGCATTATAAGTGTACTTTCAGGCAAATGAAAGTTTGTAAGTAATGCATCAATACATTTAAATTTATATCCAGGATAAATAAAAATACTTGTCCAGTCATCAAATTCTTTCATTTTACCTTGACTCTGCATAACACTTTCAAGTGTACGGCAACATGTTGTACC
>JAZSKT010000171.1:0-3873 GCA_045534995.1 Candidatus Fimenecus sp. | reverse complement strand
TCACACTCTTTCTGTACTTACTATCACATCAAATGTTATGTACGGTAAAAATACAGGTGCTACTCCTGACGGCAGAAAGAATGCAGAGCCATTTGCTCCCGGTGCTAACCCAATGCATAACAGAGAAGAAAATGGTGCGTTGGCATCTCTTAATTCAGTTGCAAAAATAAGTTATGACGATTGTCGTGACGGTATTTCAAATACATTCTCAATCACTCCCGAAGCACTCGGCAGAGATGAGGAAGAGAGAGTAACAAACCTTGTTGCAATTCTTGACGGATATTTTGCAAAAATGGCACACCATATCAATGTAAATGTGCTTAATCGTGAAACACTTATGGATGCTTATGAAAACCCTGAAAAGTATCCTAATCTCACTATCCGTGTTTCAGGATATGCCGTTAACTTCAATAAACTTTCAAAGGCACAGCAGAGAGAAGTTATCAGCCGTACATTCCACGAGGCAATGTGATTATGAACGGACAAGTTCATTCAATCCAGAGCCTTGGTACAGTTGATGGGCCGGGTTTACGCTTCGTCGTCTTTTTACAAGGATGTAATCTTCGTTGTAAGTGTTGTCACAATCCCGACACTTGGGGAATGCAGAGTGAAAAGACTTTTACACATGAAGAAATAGTAGAAAAAGCCTTGAACTATCGTGAATATTTCGGTGAAAAAGGTGGAATTACACTTTCGGGCGGTGAACCACTTTTACAAGCAGATTTTGCTTATGAAGTATTTAAACTTTGTCACGAAAAGGGAATTAACACTTGCCTTGACACATCAGGCAGTATATTAAATGATTCAGTGAAAAAACTTTTAACAGAAACAGACAGAGTGTTGCTTGATATAAAATATACAGATGATGATTTGTATGTTGAAAATGTTGGTTGTTCAATTGACAGACCAATGGAATTTCTCGATTTTCTCAATGAAAAAGAAATTCCCACAACAATTCGACAAGTTATTATCCCAACACTCAACGATAAGGTCGAAAATATTGAAAAACTCAATGCAATAGTGGAAAAATACACTTGTATTGACAAAGTTGAACTTTTACCGTTTAAAAAAATCTGTCAGGCAAAATATGACAGTATGAATATTCCGTTTCCATTTGCACACATAGACACACCAGCAAAGGAAACAATAGATAAGTTAAACGGATTATTAAATGTGTAGGGACGATTTTTATAATCGCAACGCAGTTCCGACATTTTGCACTTTGCGCTTTGCATTTTGCATTTAAATAATGAAATTAATAAATTAAATATAATTTGGGGGATTTTATTATGCTTTCAGACATTCAAATCGCACAGCAGACACCTTGTTTACCAATTACAGAAATCGCAAAAAAACTCAACATTGATGTTGATGACCTTGAACTCTACGGTAAGTACAAGGCAAAATTACCACTTTCTCTCAATAAGAAATATGCAGACAGAGAAAACGGTAAACTTATTCTTGTTACCGCTATTAACCCAACTCCTGCAGGTGAGGGCAAAACTACTATCACAGTAGGTCTTGGTCAGGCTATGAACAAAATCGGCAAAAATGCTTGTATTGCACTTCGTGAACCATCAATGGGGCCTGTTTTCGGTGTTAAAGGTGGCGCTGCAGGTGGTGGATATTCACAGGTAATTCCTATGGAAGACATCAACCTTCATTTCACAGGTGATATGCACGCTATTACTGCTGCAAACAACCTTCTCTGTGCTATTATCGACAACCATATGCAACAGGGTAATGAACTTCGCATTGACCAGAGAAGAATTCTCTTTAAGCGTTGTCTTGATATGAATGACCGTGCTCTCCGTAATGTAATCGTGGGTCTCGGTGGCAAAATAAATGGTGTTCCTCGTGAAGACGGATTTATGATTACCGTTGCAAGTGAAATTATGGCTATTCTCTGTCTTGCAACAGACATAGAAGACCTTAAAACAAGACTTGGTAATATTCTTGTTGCATATACTCTTGATAACCAGCCTGTATATGCAAAGGAACTCAATGCAGTTGGTGCAATGGCAGCACTTTTAAAGGATGCAATCAAGCCAAACCTTGTACAGACTCTTGAAAACACACCTGCAATTATGCACGGTGGACCATTCGCAAATATTGCTCACGGTTGTAACTCTGTTACTGCTACAAAACTTGCATTAAAACTTGCTGATTACTGTATTACAGAGGCTGGTTTCGGTGCTGACCTTGGTGCTGAAAAATTCCTTGACATCAAGTGTCGTTATGCAGGTCTTAAGCCTGAATGTATCGTTGTTGTTGCTACAATTCGTGCCCTTAAATACAACGGTGGAGTTGCTCGTGCAGATTTACAGGAAGAAAATGTTGAAGCTCTGAAAAAGGGTATCGTAAACCTTAAAACTCACATTGAAAATATGAGAAAATACAATGTTCCTGTTGTTGTTGCAATCAACAAATTCCACACAGATACTGATGCTGAAATCGCTTACATTAAGGAATTCTGTGAAGAAATGCAAGTGCCTGTGTCTCTTGCTGAAGTTTTCGCTAAAGGTGGCGAAGGCGGTATGGACCTTGCAGAAAAGGTTTGTGCAGTTATCGATGAAGGTAAAGCAGATTTCCAGCCTCTTTATGACGAAAAACTTTCAATCAAAGAGAAACTTAACACTATTGCAAAGGAAATTTACCGTGCAGACGGCGTAATCTTCACAGCAGCTGCAGAAAAGGCTATCAAGGATATTGAATCTCTTGGTCAGGATAAACTTCCTGTTTGTGTTGCAAAGACACAGTATTCATTATCTGATGACCCAACAAAACTCGGCAAACCTGAAAACTTTGTGATGACAGTACGTGAAGTGAAACTCAGTGCAGGTGCAGGTTTCATAGTTTGCCTTACAGGTGACATTATGACAATGCCAGGACTTCCAAAAGTTCCAGCAGCATACAAAATAGATGTGGACAGCGATGGCAAAATCGACGGCTTATTCTAAAAATTGATTCTTTTTCCGCAATACCGCGTGTCTATCGGCTCGCGGTATTTTTATACAGCTTCGCCTCTGACACATTGTCTTGCGAAAAAATAATTCAATTTTAGTTGTTTCCCAAAGAAAAACACAAAAAACATTTTGTGCTTTGCGTTTTGCACTTTGCATTTTTTATTGACATATTTCCATTATAATTGTATAATTTATAGGATAATTTTTATATAATAGGAGTAGTCTGTATGAAATGGACAGGTCTTAATGAATTAAGAGAAAAATATCTTGCATTTTTTGAAAGTAAGGACCATTTGCGTCTTCCAAGCTTTTCACTTGTACCTCAAGGGGATAAGAGTATTCTTCTTATCAATGCAGGTATGACACCAATGAAAAAATCGTTTACAGGTGAGGTTACACCTCCAAGAAATCGTGTTACAACTTGTCAGAAATGTATTCGTACACCTGATATTGAGAATGTGGGTAAAACTGCCCGTCACGGAACGTATTTCGAGATGCTCGGTAACTTCTCATTCGGTGATTATTTCAAGCACGAGGCAACTGCTTGGGCTTGGGAATTTTTCACAAAGGTTCTTGAAATTCCTGAAGAATTACTTTATGTCAGCGTTTATCTTGAAGATGATGAGGCTTATGACATCTGGACTAAAGAAGTAGGTGTTGACCCATCACATATGGTTCGTTTCGGTAAGGAAGATAACTTCTGGGAACATGGTGCAGGTCCTTGCGGTCCTTGTTCAGAAATTTACTTTGACCGTGGTCCTGATAAAGGCTGTGGCAGTCCTGACTGTAAAGTAGGTTGCGAATGTGACCGATTTATTGAAGTATGGAACCTTGTTTTCACACAGTTTGAAAATGACGGTAACAATAACTATACTCGTCTTGCAAATCCTAATATTGATACTGGTAT
>JAZSKT010000144.1:0-2616 GCA_045534995.1 Candidatus Fimenecus sp. | reverse complement strand
GACCTTATTACAATGCCTGCATTCATCAACCTTGACTTTGCTGACGTTACATCAGTTATGAAGGATGCCGGTCATGCTCATATGGGTATCGGTCGTGCAAGTGGTAAGGAGAAGGCTGAAGAGGCTGCTAATTCTGCTATTTCAAGCCCACTTCTTGAAACAACAATTACAGGTGCTAAGGGTGTTATCATCAGCATTACTGCATCTGCTGACATCACTCTTGAAGATGTTGATACAGCAGCAGGTATCGTTCGTGCACAGGCTGATGAAGATGCAAACATCATCTTCGGTGTTGCTTTTGATGAAAAGCTTGACGATGAAATGATTGTTACTGTTATTGCTACAGGTTTCGGTCTTGACGCAAACGGTGTTGCAAAGAAACCTTCATATAACGGTTCAATTGATGATATCAGCTCAAACAGCGGCAACTTCGGTGCTGAAGACGATATGGGCGACATTCTTGACCTTTTCAAGAGCAGAAGATAATCAGATAAAAAATAAAGACGGAGTTTATCTCCGTCTTTTTTTTATTGTGAAACAACAAGGTTACGGGGCACCCGTCCGCACTTTTAATGCGTTGACGGGTCGAGTTCTTATGCTTCAGGGTCAATAGATAATGAAAAATCTGACTCATCATATTCTTCAAGTGGTTTTGGTCTTCGTGGTTGTCTTTTTAATGGGTCATATTTAAATTTTTTGCAAGAATAATTTACATCAACAACACCAAGTTTATGGCATAGAATCGTTTCTGCCTTTGGTGCAGGTCTGCCATACACACAGTATGAACAAGATGGTGTTATTTGCTCTTTATTAAACATTTTTTTCATTTCTTATCACCGCAACTTTCTATAATAATTTTATCACACTTTTCTTTTACCATCAATATCAAAAATCATAAAAATACACATAAAAACAAATATTATAAATGCGTGTGTTGAAACGGAAAAAGTAAAACCTGTTATTTTGTCCGAAGTTGAAAAAACATCTGTTTCGACGGGGAAAACTAAAAACAGAATATAAGAAATTATTGACGCGAGAGTGCCGTTGAAGATTCTGCCGAGAAGAAAATGATAATATTTAGTTCCAATGCTCTTTAAATATCCCAACACTTGAAAATGAACACAAAACCCGCCAAATCCCAATAAAAACGCAATTATTGGTAAGGGTGTTTTTCCTGCTATAAGTGTACAACCTTTTGTCACTTCCAGAAGAGCAGAAGAAAAAAAGAATACTGATTCGTTATGAATGACAGTTTTGACACAGTTTGTAAGAGAACTGAAGAGAATTACCCACGCGCAGATGTTTAAAATAGAAGAAAGTGAGTCGCTGACTGCTGCGGAAAGAGATGACAATGGGAGTTGGATATTTTCTTTCCGTTGAAAAATTATTTCATTTTTATTCATGGTAACGGAACATAAAATACCTGAAATCAGTAATGAAAGGCATAGTGAAATATACATAATTATTCCTGCTTTCATACTGTGTAGTATGTTGATACCAACCGTAGTGATTATAAAAGCAGGTCCTGCATTCATACAAAACAGACACAATTTCTGTGCCTGTTTTTTTGTTATCTGTCCGTCTGAAAAAAGGTCATAGACCATTTTTATTCCAACGGGAAATCCGCCAATCATCGACATTATAATCACAGGGACAGTACAAGGCGGTTGTCGGAATGTTTTTTTTACGGGAATCGAAAAAAATTTGTAAAAAGGAGAAAAAATATGTGATTTTGATATGTATGATGAAAGTGTCATAAACGGAAAAAGTGATGGAATAATTGTATAAAAACAAATTGTAAGGCCTTCGCTGACCCCGTTTTTCACCGCGGAGGGAAAGCGAAACAATAAATACAAACAAATTATAACAAAGCAAAAAGATAAATATTCTTTTTTTAATCTTATAGTTGCCATAAACTCACATCCCTTAAAATATATTAAAAAATTATCTTATCAATGAATTATTCATAGTTGTTTTCATATAATTTTATGAAAAGAAAAAAAGAGGTGCGACAATGGCACAGAAAAAGGGTCAATACAAGAAAAAACTTCTATCGGAAATATTTCAGGATGAGCCGAAAATTGAAATGCTGGGTAACCGTGAAATAATAATTGACGGTTGCAAAGGCGTTGTTGAATATGATGAAAATATTATTAAGCTCAGTCTTGGTGAGACGGTGCTGTCTTTATTGGGAGATGGTTTGATTATTAAGTCTTTCGATAATGATATTGCTGTAATTTGTGGTCAAATAAGTGAAATTTCTTTTGTGTCTTAGGTGAAATATGTTTATTATACAATTAATCAGGTATCTTTTTGGTTATATAAATTTCAGGGCATTCGGTGGATTTTCTGACCGATTTTTAAATCTATGTACAAGGGACTCAATCCCATTGTGGAATATTAAAAATGTGAAAGGAAATATTTCTGCATCCACAACAATAGACGGTTATTTGTCTATTCGCAGACCTGCAAGAAAATCAGGTATGCACCTTGTAGTGCTTGAAAAAAAGGGGCTAATTTTCTTCCTGAAAAGAAATAAAATACGTGTAGGAATTTTGATAGGAGCAATTGTTTTTATTCTTGTAATTACAATTCTCAGTCAGTTCGTGTGGAGTG